>JAUXPG010000259.1 GCA_030683915.1 Gemmobacter sp. | reverse complement strand
CGTGCCGAGCGCACGAAGGAGCGGGCCCGGCAGTCGGTGGGCTCCCCGCACCCAACGGGCTACTCCCGAAATATCTGCGGCGGTCCTGAAACGGAACCGGGCGAAGAGGTTCAGGCTGAAGGCTCTTGCCGATTTTTTTCGCGAGGTTTTTTCGCGCCGGTGTCGGAAAGTGTTTCGGAACCATAGCAGAAGGACCTGACCCTGATGGCACGCCCGAAGAAAGATGAGGCTGACGTGCGCCGCCGCTGGTCTGTCCTGAACGCCTCGCCCCGCGAGCGCGAGGCGATCGAGGCCTACGCCCGCGCATCCGGCTTGAGTGTCAGTTCCTACATTCTGCGCCGTGCGCTTCAGGCACCGGTCTCGCCCCGGCAGGACTGGCATCTGATCGTTCGGCAACAGGCGCAGCTCCTGCGGCAGCTGGACGAGATCGCCGCCGCGCTGGTCACCTCGGGACCGGCCCGCGACGCAGGGGCGGCCCTGCTGTCGCTTCGGCGCATCGAGGCGCAGATCGCCACTTGGGGCGCCGGCGCGCAGCTGGTAATCGATACGGATGACGAAGGCGGCTTCTGATGCTGGTCGGCTTTTCGCACCATCACGACAATCCCGGGACCACTGGTCAGGCCCGCGCCGACGACTATCGGGCCCTGAGCGACTACATGGACGGCCCGTGGGTCGCGAAGGTGATCGGAGGGGCCCGGGTTCGCGTGGATCGCACACCTGTTCCGGAAATCCTCTTCGGCAGGGCCGAGGTCTTGCGCCGGCAGATCGCCGCCCTGCCCTTCCAGCGCAAGTATCGATTCGGCCTGCTTTCCTTCGAAGAAAGCGACATCGACGTGGTCGCCTTCAATTCGGGAGACCCGCGTCGGCGTCGGGAGGTCGATCTCGCCCTGGCCCTTTTCGTCGAAGCACTCTGGCCCGGTGTCCCCGCTGACGCGCGACCGATGCCCTATGTCACGACCCACACACACACCGGGCGCCTCGAGATCAACGTGGCGCATCCCCGCGCGGTGCATGTCAATGGACGCGCCTTCAGTCATAATCCTGATCCCCCAACGCGACAGGGAGAGCCGTCTGAATACTGGCGCTCCTTCAGAGATCTGCTCAATCTCACTTTCGGCTGGGCCGATCCGGAAGACCCCGCGCGCCGCCTGATCTTTGCCCGACCCGACTGGGAGGCGAAGCTTCTGGCCGAAGGCGAACGGGCCGGGCTCACCGCGGTCCCTGACCGCCGTGACCAGGCGCTCTATGCAGTCTGGGACGCGGTGCAGACATGCGAGGTTTTCTCGCGTGAGGACGTCCTCGCCGTGCTCGACGCGCATCTGGCCCCTGCAGGCTGGCGCGTTCTTTCCACCACCGACAAGACGGTGACCATTGGCGCTCCCGGCGCCCCACCCAAGCAAAGGCTCCGCCTCAAGGGCCGGTACTTCGCCGCTGATTTCGACGGCAGGCCGGAGAACCCTGATCCGGAAGCCGTGCTCCGGGAAAAGGCCCGGCGCCTGGCGGAACTTGAGACGGCGCCAGCCCGGTTCCAGGCCGCCTGGGAGAAGCGGGCGGCTTACAATCGGAAGCGCTACGGCCGGGGGGGCTGGCCGGAGCCCGCTTGGAGCATGGAGACATGGCTAGGCCGCGACTGGACCGCAGCTCCAACCCTGATCCCGCGCCAGCATCATCTGATGGCGCTTTCCCCGCCCACACCAAAGAAGGACGACGAGCCGGATGACACTTTCACCCTTGGATTCGCGCTTCCTCGACCTGATGGACCGGATCGAGCGGACGCACCGGGACCAGATCGAGGCACTCACCCGCCGACTGGAAGCGGTCGAACGCCGGAACCACTTTTTGGAAGAACGGATCGCAGCGCTGGAGGAGATGAGCGCTCGCGAAGATACCAGCTTGACCAGCTTGAACGCTACGCTCGCGCGATGGCTGGACCCATCGGACTGTCCGCAGTCATCGGACACGTCACCCGACAGCTCAGGGACCTGACCGTCAGAGCCGGGGGCGCCCTCGCCGTGTCGTGGCTTGCCCATGTGCTCACACCGAACCTTGTACAGCGCTTTACGCAACTCGCAACGAACTTGGAGGACCTGCATGCCCGATACGACGCACAACCCTCAGCAGATGGAGGACCTGACGCAGGCCATCGCGACGCTCCTCCCGGCGATCGCCCGGTTGGAGGAGACCCTGCGGTCGATGGACAAGGAAGCTTTGGCCCGTCAGCAGCAGATGGCCGAGGCGCTGGACAGGATCGCGGCTGCGCTGGAAACCCTGCCAGAACGGCAGGAGACGCTGATGACCGCCCTATCGGCGCAGACGCACGCCTCAGCGACCTTGGCGACGGCGATGGAAACCCTGGACCGACGCCTGACGCAGGAGGCCGAAAAGCGCGCCAAACTGACCTCAACCATGGCGGGGCTGATCCAGCTTCTGGAGAGTCCGGCCTGACCCTCGGCGCGATGCTGGGACTTGGCCGGGATCTGGCGCAGGACCTTGGCGTGGAACGCGTGGTTACCCTCTCCCGGATCGAGGGCGGGCTCGCGTTCCAAGCCCCGGGCATGGCGTTCGCGTTGCTCGCCGATCGCGTGTTGGTGATCCATTGGACCCGCGCGCCCGAGGCTTTGCGCAGGATGCAGGACTGGTTGATCCAGCGGCTCGGGGACGCGTTTCCCATCGAGGACATCCGGGCGGTCGCAGCAGGGCGCACGGCCGACCGCTCCGCCAAGCCGCCGGAACTTGCGGTTGACAGGTTTGGTCCAGACCCGGCGGAACCAGCCCGCATGCGAAAAGTGAACGGCGAAAAGGTCGTACCCACGGCGGCGGCTGATGAGGATGACCACGGACCCGGCTTATGACCACCGCACCGTTCCTCAACCCCGGTCAGCCGAGGTGATAGGACTGAAAGGGACGCGCCCACACGGTTGTCCCGCTGCCTGCCGGTCCCGGTCGTGCCCGGACCAACGGACCGGACGCAGTACATCATGAGGTGAGACTGAACGTGAACGGCCCAAAGCGGATAGTCGACCTCGCAACTCGCCGCTAAGCAGCATTCCCATAACCGGTGATTCGACCCGTAACGCAGCGAAATCCGCACCTGAACGGCAGCGGCGCAGGCAAACGGCCGTTTGCGGTAACTGGCTTGGCAGGTTTCTAGCGCAGCTCTGGAAACAGAACACTCGGTTACCTGGTGACCCAAGTGCTGCGCGCAACCCATCATATGCTTTGAAGACAGATGAGCGCAGGAACTGCGACAACAGCCAGAGGCCAACCTACAGGTTGACACTTCCGACACTCGCCTGTTAGCTGACCCTTGATGGTTCCCAAAGCCAAGGGATGAAAAGGGAACACGGTGAGGATTACCCATCAGGGGCCGAATCCGTGGCTGCCCCCGCAACTGTGAGCGGCGAGTCCTCGGTCAAATGCCACTGGCCGCCCCCTTTTCCACGGGGGGCAACGGCCGGGAAGGCGACCGGGGTGCAACGACCCGCGAGTCAGGAGACCTGCCATCGCACTTGTGCTGCAAGCCGTCCGGGGCGGGGTGTCCTTCGGATCATTCGACTGCAGCGCGTTCGATGTGGAAGGATCAAAAATGCACATAATGGAAGGCTTTTTGCCTGCCTCTCATGCCTTTGGCTGGACCGTGGTTTCCGCCCCCTTTGTCTTGGCCGGTGCTGCAAGAATTCGCACCATCGTCAGGGAAAGGCCCGAAGCCCGCCTGACGCTTGCCGCCTCGGGCGCGTTTGCTTTCGTGCTGTCCGCGCTGAAGATACCCTCTGTCACCGGTTCATGCTCACACCCGACAGGTACGGGGCTCGGGGCCATCGTCTTTGGCCCGTCGGTCATGGCAGTTCTGGGGGTGATCGTGCTGCTGTTTCAGGCGCTTCTCTTGGCGCATGGCGGGTTGACGACGCTTGGGGCCAATGCGTTTTCGATGGCGATTGTCGGGCCTTGGGTAGCTTATGGCTCCTGGAGGTTGGCCCAAGTAGTGGGGCTGCCATTCGCGGCTGCGGTGTTTCTGGCCGCCGCCTTGGGCGATCTTGCGACCTATGTTTTCACCTCATTGCAACTGGCGCTGGCTTATCCGGACCCGGTTTCGGGCTATTTCGGTGCGGCTCTGAAATTCGGCAGTATCTTTGCCATCACCCAAATTCCGCTGGCCATTGCCGAGGGGCTTTTGACCGTCGTGGTGATTGAGGCACTGTCTGGCAAGATCCGCGACGAAGACCGGATTGCCGCGCTGTCCGGGGGGCGTGAATGATGTCG
>JAUXPG010000156.1 GCA_030683915.1 Gemmobacter sp. | reverse complement strand
GCATGGCAGTCACCGGCGCGATACCCCGCCCGCCCTTGCCATTGGCCCGCGCGTTGTGCGCCACCCCGACCCCGGCCCCCGCCATCAGCCCGATATCGCCGGGCGAGACGTGCAGGCAATGCGCGGCGACCAGCCCGCGCCGCAGCAACCCCGCCTCGGCCACCGCCTGCACCGGCGTCAGCCCCTGCGCCGCCGCCCAGTCGTTTTCCGGCCCGGTCTCGGCCACATGCATCTGGATGGGAAGTTCGGGGTGCGCCTCGGCCCAGCGGGCCACGCGTTCCATCACCACCCGCCCGGTGGAATAGGGCGCATGTGGGGCAATTGACGGCGTGATTCGCGGGTGGCCCTGCCAGCCGTCCACCAATTCCGCCACGCGGGCGAATCCTTCGTCAAAATCGCGGTGGTCGGGCGGGGCGAAATCGGCCAGCGTCTGGCCCACGACGGCGCGCAGACCGGCGGTATCAAGCACCCGCGCGACCTCGGTTTCAAAGTAATACATATCGGCAACCGTGGTCACCCCACCGCGGATCAGTTCCAATGCCGACAGCGCGGTGCCGGCGCGCACCATCGCGGGGGTGACGAATTCGCGCTCGAGCGGCAGGATGTAGCGGTAAAGCCGGTCGTCCACATCTTCGCCCAGCCCGCGGAACAGCGACATCGCAAGGTGGCTGTGCGGGTTTACCATGCCGGGCATCAGCACGTCGCCGCCAAGGTCGATGGCGCCTGCTGCGTCGGGGGGGGCGCCTGCGCCAAGGGCCGCGATCCGGTCGCCTTCGACCCGCAGCCAACCGCGCTCGATCACCGGCATGTCGGCGGTGCAGGGCAGGATCAGCGCGTTGGTGAACAGCACGCTCATTCCGGCGGCAGGATGCAGCACTGCGCCGGTTCTGGCGCCAGATGCACCGTCTGCCCCGGTTCACGTGGCGCGGTCAGCGGCCCGGTGGCCAGCATCTGCCCCAGCGGGGTGTCGCAGACATACTGATAGGCGCGGCCGAGATAAGTCCGCAGACCCAGTCGCGCCGGAATGCCCTTATCGGCCAGCACCAGCCCTTCGGGCCGTGTGGCCAGGGTGAAGTGGTCGGGGATGGCGCCGAAATCGGTCTGGCTCAGCGTCAGGGCGACGCCGTTGGCCGATGCCGTCACCTGCGCGCCGTCGCGGGCGGTGACAGCCAATGGCAGCAGGTTCTCGAACCCGACGAACCCCGCGACAAAGGCGTTGGCCGGGCACTGATACAGGGTTTCGGGGGTGTCGAACTGCATGATCCGCCCTGCATGCATGATCGCCACGCGGTCCGAGATGGAAAACGCCTCTTCCTGATCGTGGGTCACGAATACGCTCGTGGTGCCATTGGCGCGTTGCAAGGTGCGGATCTCGGCGCGCATTTCCAGCCGCAGCCGGGCGTCAAGGTTCGACAGCGGTTCGTCGAACATCAGAAGCGGCGGTTCGATCACCAGCGCGCGGGCCAGCGCCACACGCTGCCGCTGCCCGCCCGACAGCGCCCCCGGCAGGCGGTCGGCCAGATGGTCGAGCCCCACGCGCGCCAGCATCGCGGCGGTGCGCTTCGTGCGGACGGCCGTGGCAACCCCGCGCTGCTTGAGCCCGAACGCCACGTTTTCCGCCACGGTCAGGTGGGGAAACAGCGCATAGCTTTGGAACACCAACCCGATGTCGCGCTTGTGCGCGGGCAGGCGGGTCAGGTCCTTGCCGCCGAGGGTGATGGTGCCCGCTGTCGGGTCCAGAAACCCGGCGACCAGCCGCAGGGTCGTGGTCTTGCCGCAGCCCGAGGCCCCCAGAAGCGACACCAACTCGCCGGCGGGCACGGTCAGCGACAGGTCGTCCAGCACCTTGGTGGTGCCATAATGCGCGGTCAGGTGTTCTAGGATCAGGGCTTGGGTCATGGGGTCATTTCGCAAGGAAGGTCAGGCCAAGCGTACGCTCCACCACCGCCATCACCGCCACCGTCAGCAGCATCAGCAGCACCGAAACCGACGCGACCACGGGGTCGAAGAACTGCTCGACATGTGCCAAGATCTGGATGGGCAGGGTGGACACGCCGGGTCCGGTCAGGAACAGCGACACCGACACGTCATTGACCGAGGTGATGAAGGCCAGGATGAACGCCGCGATCACCCCGGCGCGGATATTGGGCAGCACGATGGTGAAGAAGGTTTTCAGCGGTGGCGACCCGAGCGACACCGCCGCTTCCTCGATGGCAAAGTCGAACGACGCCAGCGAGGCCGACACCACGCGCACGCAATAGGGCAGCACGATCAGGGTGTGCCCCATGAGCAGCGTGGCAAAGATCGGCAGGTCCGACCCCACCGCGACCGACCGCAGCAACGAGAACCCCAGCACGATCTCGGGCACCAGCACCGGCAGCACGAACAGCGTGGACAGCCAGCCCGGCAACTGGATGCGGTAACGGTTCAGCGCATAGGCCGCCGGAATGCCGATCAACAGCGCCAGCGCGGTGGCCAGAAATGCGATTTGCAGGCTGGTGACAATGGTGCGCCGGAACGCGCCGATTTCCCAGATCTGCCAGAACCAGTGCAGCGTCAGGCCCTTGGGCGGAAAGGTCAGGTAACTGGTATCCGACAGCGCCGCGCCGAACACGATCACCAGCGGCCCCATCAGGAACAGGTAGACCAGCACGGCAAAGGCGATCAGCGGCAGGGGAACGGAGCTTCGCATTCTCAGGTCGCCATCGGGTTCAGGCGTTTGGCAACGCGCGTCATGCCCAGCACGACAAGGATGGTGACGACCACCATGATGGCGGCCACGGTCGACGCGCCCGCCCAGTCGAACGCGACCATCGCGCGCTGGTGCAGCAAGGTGCCCATGACCATCTGACGTTCGCCGCCCAGCAGTTGCGGCGTGGCATAGGCGGTGAACGACCCGGTGAACACCAGCACCGCGCCGACAATCAGCCCCGGCACCGCCAGCGGGAACACCACCTGCCGGAACGTCGCGGCGGGCGTGGCGCCAAGGCTGGCGGCAGCCTGCAAAAGATCGTCGGGAATGCCTTCGAGCACGCCTACCAGGGTCAGGATCATCAGGGGCACGAACAGATAGACCATCGCCACGATGACCGAGCCTTGGGTGTAAAGCATGCTCAGCGGGGCATCGACCACGCCGACCCACAGCAGAAAGCTGTTGAGGATGCCGTTCTTGCCCAGCACGATCAGCCATGCGAACGACCGCACCACCACCCCGGTCAACAGCGGAAACACCGCAGCGATGATCAGGATCGACCTCCAGCGCGGCGGCGCGCGCGACACCACAAAGGCGGTCAGGAACCCGACCACAAGCGACACCAGCGTGGTGATGGTGGCAATCTCCAGCGTGCGCCACAGGACGGTGCGGCGGAACCCGCTGTTGAAGAACGCCACATAGGGCGCGAAGGGTCCGCCGGGTTCGGCAAAGGTGGCAAGGATGGTCGCCCCCACGGGCAGGATCAGGCAAGCCACCACAAGCGCCAGCGCAGGCAGGCTGAGCATCCATCCGGTCAGGCGGCGCATGGGGAACCTTTCGTCAGGCGCCCGCGCGGCAACGCCGCGCGGGCAGGTCGGCTTACATGCCGAAGATTTCGTTCCAGCGTTCGACCCAGCCGGACTTGGCCGCGTTCATCTTGGCATAGTCCATCCGCTTCAGGCTGTTGATCTGCGCTTCGCCATAGGTCCAGCTTTTCGCGGCCTCGGGCGACAGTTCCACCGCCTTGGCCACCGGGGCATCGACGCCATTCTCGGCCAGAACCTTTTGCAGCGCGGGGTCGAGGATGAAGTTGATGAACTCGTGCGCCAAATCGACGTTTTCCGCGCCCTTCGGAATGTTCACGGTGTTCAGCACTGCGATGTCGCCATCCGACAATTGCGCCCATTCGATCGTCGGAACCGCATCCCTGAGGCGGCCGAGCGTAAAGTCCTGCGTCAGCGACACGGTGACTTCGCCGGTCGAGAACAGGTTGATCATCTCGGACCCGGTGTTGTAGTTCTTGACCACGTTGCCCTTGATCGCCTCGATCTGGGCAAAGGCGGGGTCCGCGTCGGCATAGGCGTCGGTCCCGGCCTTTTCGCCAGCCACGACGACGACCATCGGGCCGGCGGTGGTGGTGATGCCCGGCAACGACACCGATGCCTTCAGATCCTCGCGCCACAGGTCGGCCCAAGAGGTGATCGGCTTCACCTTGGCGCCGTCATAGACGATGCCGATGCGGCCCACGGTATAGGCCGGGCCGTGGCCGCCCTGCGGGTCCTTGGCGATGTCGTGCAGACCGGCAAGGTTGGGAATCTTCGACGGGTCGATCTTTTGGAACAGGCCCTCGTCCACGCCGATCTGGCTGAAGCTGTCGGTCAGGTAGATGACGTCCACGCCCTTGCCGTCGCGGATTTTCACCTTGTTCAGGCGGTCGGCGTTGTTGCCGGTTTCGAACACCAGTTCGCAGCCGCATTTTTCCTGAAACGGCTTCACGATATACTGGTCCAGCTTTTCGCCGTTGAAGCCCCACCAGGAAATGGTCAGCGTCTTGGCGCCCGCAACGCCGGGCAGGGCAAGTGCCAGGGCGGCGGCGGAAATCATCAATGTGCGGCGCATGGGATACCTCGATGTCAGGGCGGCCGTCTGAATGCGGCCGTCAACGGCAAGGTTAGGCACTGATGCGCGCCAAGGGCAAGACCGGATCAGCAGCGGGCGCGGCGCCGTGGGCTGCGTTGCCCAATCCCGCGGCGTTGCCGGTCCACCGCAGAACAGCCCACGCCCGCGCCAACCGGCGCCGCGCGCGTGCGTCAGTCCTTGCCACGGAAGGGCTGCACGTATTGCAGCGCCATGTCCCAGGGAAAGAAGATCCAGGTGTCTTGGCTCACCTCGGTGATGTAGGTGTCGACCTGCGGCTTGCCATGCGGCTTGGCATAGACGGTGGCGAAATGCGCGCGCGGATAAAGCCGGCGCACCAACTCCAGCGTCTTGCCGCTGTCCACCAGATCATCGACGACCAGAATGCCGGTGCCATCGCCCATCAGGTCGGCTTGCGGCGATTTGGTGACCGTCGCCTCGGTGCGGGACTGGTGGTTATAGGATTTGACGCTGATGGTATCGACCACGCGGATGTCCAGTTCGCGGCTGACGATCATGGCAGGCACCAACCCGCCACGGGTGATACCGACCACGGCCTTCCATGCTCCGCCGATCCCTGGCCCCTTGCCATCCAGCCGCCAGGCCAGTGCGCGGGCATCGCGGTGGATCTGGTCCCACGACACGTGGAAGCCCTTTTCATGTGGCAGGCGGTCGTTCATCGGGTCCCCCCTTCAGGTGGCGGCGATCTTGACCCCCAGCGCGGCCAGCAGCCCGCCGAAAGTGCGATCAATCACGGTTTTCAGGCTGATATAGCGCGCCCGCGTGCGGTCCAGCGAAAAGATGCGGGCAACAAGGGTATTCCACACGGTTTCGGTGCCAAGGATCACCGCCAGCAGCGCGGCATAGACCCAGACCGAGGTTCCCTGCGGCACGGTGCCAAGGAAGATGGCGGAATACATCACTGCGGGCTTGGGGTTGGCCAGTTGCGTCGCCACGCCCAGCCGGAATGCCGACAGCGCCGAACGCGGCACCGGGCGGGCATCTTCGGTCACAAGCGGGGTGCGGGCGCCGCGCCACACCTGGACCGCCATCCAGATCAGATAAAGCCCGCCGCCGATCTTGAGCGCCCACAGCAGCGCGGGTGCCGCCGCGAACACCAGATGCAGGCCGAACATGGCCGCCGCCGCCCAGACCACCGCGCCTGCCCCGATGCCCGCCGCGAGCATCGCGCCGGTGCGGAAGCCTTCGCTCAGCCCGGTGCGCGCGGCCATCAGCACGGCGGGGCCGGGGCTGATGGCGGCAAAGGCCACCAGCCCGCAGAACGCCAGAAAGGCGGCCACCGTCATTCCTTGTTGCGGCCCGTCACCGCGTCGATGTCGGGCGCGTCCACCGCCTTCATGCCCACGACATGATAGCCCGCATCGACATGCAGATTTTCCCCCGTGGTGCCCGACCCAAGGTCGGACAGCAGGTAAAGCGCGGCCTTGCCCACCTCTTCCTGAGTCACGTTGCGGCGCAGCGGGCTGTTGAGTTCATTCCACTTCATGATGTAGCGGAAATCGCCGATGCCGCTGGCTGCCAGCGTCTTGATCGGGCCGGCCGAGATGGCGTTGACGCGGATGCGGTCCTTGCCCAGATCCTCGGCGATGTATTTCACGCTGGCTTCCAGCGCGGCCTTGTTCAGACCCATGACGTTGTAATGCGGCATCACCTTTTCGGCGCCGTAATACGTAAGCGTCAGCAGGCTGCCGCCGTTTGGCATCATCGCGGCGGCGCGGCGGCACACGGCGGTAAAGGAATACACCGAAATGTCCATCGACATCATGAAATTGGCGCGGCTGGTGTCGACGTAGCGCCCGCGCAGTTCGTTCTTGTCGGCAAACCCGATGGCGTGGACAACGAAATCCAGACTGCCCCAGACGGTTTGCAGATGGGCGAACAGCGCATCCATGCTTTCGTCCGACCCGACATCGCATTCGATGAATTCGGTCATGCCGATCGACGCCGCCAGCGGTTGCACCCGCTTTTTCAGCGCCTCACCCTGATAGGAGAACGCGATTTCCGCGCCTTGATCTGCCAGGCATTTGGCGATGCCCCAGGCGATGGACTTGTCATTGGCGAGCCCCATGATCAACCCACGTTTGCCGCGCATCAGTCCGTTTGACATTCGCTGTCCCTCGCCCACCTTCTGTTCGGGTTCCGATGGGTGTAGGCCATCGGAAACGCCGCATCAAGGCCGGTGGATAAGGGAGCATTGCACATGGACCGCACGGGGATATTTGCCGGGGACGACCCCTTTGCCATCGCCCGCCGCTGGCTGGCCGAGGCCGAGGCGACCGAACCCAATGACCCCAACGCCATCGCGCTGTCGACGGTCGATGCCGCCGGGATGCCGAACGCGCGGATGGTTCTGCTCAAGGACATCGAGGACGCGGCCTTCGTGTTCTACACCAACTACTCCAGCGCCAAGGGGCAGGAGATTTCGGCCAGCGGCAAGGCGGCCTTTGTGATGCACTGGAAGTCGCTGCGCCGTCAGGTGCGCGTGCGTGGCACCGTCACCCGCGAAGACGGCCCGTCCGCCGATGCCTACTTCGCCTCGCGGTCGCTGCAGTCGCGATTGGGGGCCTGGGCCAGCCGCCAGTCGCAACCGCTGGACAGTCGTGGCTCGCTGATGGCCGAAGTGGCGAAATTGACGCTGACCAAGGGAACAAATCCGCCGCGCCCGGCGTTCTGGGGTGGATTTCGCATCACCCCGCTGGAGATCGAGTTCTGGGCCGACGGCGCTTTCCGCCTGCATGACCGTTTTCAGTGGCGCCGCAGTGCAGCAGATCAACCTTGGGATGTGCGCCGCCTGAACCCGTGAGTCTGCAAAAAGACATCTAACATGTTATGTTGCCGAAATAATTTCGCGCTTCGTGAATTTTGGCAAAAGTATGGCTGTGCAATTACCCTTGAAACCTGCGCGCCTTCAGCGCAAAACTGCACAGTGAGCTGAAGCTGGGGAAAAGGCTCTGACATGCAAGAAGAAGAGCAGGCGCTGGATCGGATCAGGATTCAGGGTCGAGTGAAGTGGTTTGATCCTGTGAAGGGTTTCGGCTTTATCGTTGCTGACTCCGGTGGGGCTGACATTCTGTTGCACGCCAATGTGCTGCGGAATTTCGGGCAAGGCTCGGTGGCTGACGGTGCGGGGATCGATGTCTTCATCCAGAAGACGGCCCGTGGCGCACAGGCGGTGGAAATCGTGGCGATCCGCCCGCCCGAAGGCATGGGCGTCGCGCTGAGCGAGGATCTGACGCCCGAACAGATCGGCACGATCAATGATCTGCCGATCGAGGCCGCGCGCGTCAAATGGTTCGACAAGGGTAAGGGCTTTGGTTTTGCCAATGTCTTTGGCCGGGCCGAGGATGTGTTCGTCCATATCGAGGTGTTGCGCCAGTCCGGCTTTGCCGACCTGCAACCCGGCGAGGCGGTCGGCCTGCGGATCATTGAAGGCAAGCGCGGGCGCATGGCCGTTCAGGTGCTGTCGTGGGAAGCCGCGCTGCGCAAGGCCGATTGATGCGCCGGATGGCACAGGCCGTGCTGGCGGTGCTGGCCTTCGGGCTGGCGGCGCCTGCTTGGGCGGCCTGCGCGCCCGGTGTGGTGGAACTGAAGGGACCGCGCGGGGTCGCGCGGTTTTCCGTCAGCCTTGCCGATACCGATGCCACCCGTTCGCGCGGGTTGATGTTCGTGGAAAAGATGGCCAGTTCGGCGGGCATGCTGTTCGTCTATGACCGTCCCGGCCGGGCGGTGTTCTGGATGAAGAACACGCTTATCCCTCTGGACATGATCTTTGCCGACGCGACCGGGATCGTGCAGCGCGTGCATGAAAACGCGCGCCCGCATGACGAAACCCCGATTGACGGCGGCGACGGCGTGCTTGCCGTGCTGGAAATCAATGGCGGGCTGGCGCGGCGGCTGGGCATCGGGCCCGGCACGGTGATGCGCCACGCCGCCTTTGCCGAGGGTCCGGCGGCCTGGCCGTGCGACTGACCTTTTCATCCCCCGCAGGACCGGCTAAGCAGGCCAAAGTCGGGGCGTAGCGCAGTCTGGTAGCGCGACGGTTTTGGGTACCGTAGGTCGTAGGTTCGAATCCTATCGCCCCGACCACTTCACCTAGCGGAACACGGTGAGGATCTGCTCCAGCGGCTTCTTGCGCTTGGCCACCGCAGGCACCGTCGCCTCGGGCGCCGCGTGGCCCACCGGCAGAATCATCACCGGCTTTTCCGATTCGGGTCGCCCGCACAGACCATTGAGGAATTTCATCGGGTTGGGGGTGTGGGTCAGGCACACCAGCCCGGCCTGATGCAGCGCGGTTACCAGAAATCCGGTGGCGATGCCCACGCTTTCGGGGACGTAATAGTTTTTGTAACGCGTGCCTTCGTCCGTGTGCCCCCAGCGCTGCGCGAAAACCACGATCAGCCACGGCGCGGTGGTCAGGTGCGGCTTTTCCACCCCGGTGCCGATGGGTTCCAGCGCCGACAGCCATTCGTCGCCACCCCCGCCCGAATAGAACACGCGCTCTTCCTCCTCGGCGGCGGCGCGGATCCGGGCCTTCATGGCGGGGTCCCCGATCAGCGCAAAGTGCCACGGCTGGTGATTCGCGCCCGACGGCGCAAGCCCGGCGGCGGCGATGCATTCGGTCAGCACCGATTCGGGCACCGGGTCAGGCAGGAAGTCGCGCACCGAATGGCGGCGCGCCATCTGGGCGCGGAACGCCTGCGCGGCGGCCAGCGCCGCCTCGTCGGGCAGGCGCACCCGGTCGGGCAGCGGAAGCGGTTGGTAGTGGACGGTGCCTTTGGCGTACATGATGGTCCTGTCGGGAATCGGGGTCAGAGGCGGCGGAGCGCGTCGGTCGCGCGCACAAGTTCAGCGGTGATGCCCGGTTCCGACAAGGCGTGCCCGGCCATCGGAATCATCCGCAGGCTGGCCAGCGGCCAGCCATCGGACAGACTGTGCGCGGCGGCGGGCGGGCAGATCATGTCGTACCGGCCCTGTACGATGGTGGCGGGCAGGTGGGTGATGCGGGCGCGGTTGGCCAGAATCCAGCCGTCGTGGTCCAGAAACCCGCCATTGCGGAAATAGTGGTTCTCCAGCCGGGCAAAGGCGCGGGCATAGTCGCCGGGGCTGTCCATGCCCATGCCCTCCGCCCCGATCGAGGCCAGCGCGTTTTCCCAGCCCGACCACAGCCGGGCAAAGTGCATCTCTTGCGCCATGTCGCCGCAGAACAGCCGGCGGTGATAGGCGCCAATCAGGTCGCCGCGTTCCGTCTCCGGCACGGCGTGGGCAAAGCGGCGCCATTCCTCGGGAAAGAACGCGCCCGCGCCGCCGCCATAGAACCAGTCCAGCTCGGCCCGCGTCATCAGGAACACCCCGCGCAAGATCAGGTGCGAAACCCGGTCGGGGTGGCGGATGGCATAGATCAGCGCCAGCGTGGCACCCCAGCTGCCGCCGAACAGCGCCCAGTCTTCGATACCGAGGGTGTCGCGGATGGTTTCCATGTCATCGACCAGATGCCACGTCGTGTTGTGCGCGACCGAGGCATGCGGCCGCGACCGACCGCATCCGCGCTGGTCGAACAGCACGATGCGGAACGCCTGCGGGTCGAAATAGCGCCGCATCGCCGGGCTGCATCCGCCGCCCGGCCCGCCATGGACCACCACCACCGGGCGCCCCTTCGGATTGCCGCATTGTTCGACATAGACGCGATGACCATCGCCCATGTCGATCACCCGCTGGTCGAATGGTTCGACCGGCGGGTAAAGGTAATCGACTGCGCGCCTGTGTCCGACTGTTCTGTCCATGGTTTGCCTTATATAGCACCGCAAGCCTGCCCCGTCGAACCGCGCACCGCAAGGAGGAACGCATGACCACCATGAATACCGTTGACCCCGCCGAGGTTGCCAAGTTCGAGGCGATGGCGGCCGAATGGTGGGACCCGTCGGGCAAGTTCAAACCGTTGCACATGCTCAATCCCTGCCGGCTGGATTACATCTGCACCCAGATTGCCGCCGAATTCGGGCGAGACCTGAAATCCGACCGCCCGTTTGCCGGCCTGCGGCTGCTGGACATCGGCTGCGGCGGCGGGTTGCTGAGCGAACCGATGGCGCGGCTGGGTGCCGACGTGGTGGGCGCCGATGCGGCGGCGCGCAACATTCCGGTGGCGCAGATCCATGCGGCGCAATCGGGCCTTGCCATCGACTATCGCCACACCACCGCCGAAGCCATGGCGGCGGCGGGCGAACGGTTCGACGTGGTGCTGAACATGGAGGTGGTGGAGCATGTGGCCGATCCGCTGGCCTATCTGACCGCCTGTCACGACTTGTTGAAGCCGGGCGGCCTGATGGTCTGCTCAACGCTCAACCGCAACCCGAAAAGCTGGCTGATGGCGATTGTCGGCGCCGAGCATGTGATGCGCTGGCTCCCCAAGGGCACGCATGATTGGCGCAAGTTCATCACACCCGACGAACTGCGCGACCTGCTGGTGCGCGCAGGCTTTGACCCGGTGGATCGCAAGGGCATGGTGTTCAATCCGATCAGCTGGTCATGGCGCCTGTCGGACCGTGACCTGTCGGTGAACTACGCCACCACCAGCCTGCGGCGGGCGGGCTGAAGGCTCCGGGGCGCGGGTTTCGCGCCCTGTTGGACCGTTCCTGAACCAGCGGGTCGTGCAGGGGCCGCGACGGTGGCGCGATAGTTCCGGTTGCGACCGGGGTGCGCGCCAATTGTGCTTGACCTTTCCCCCCCCGTTCTGTTGAACCCCGGTGACCGAAACGGCAGGTGACACCCCGATCATGGAAGATCAGAACAAGAACCTCATACTCGCGACGGCGCTGAGTTTCCTCGTGATCCTCGTGTGGTTCGTGATGTTCCCGCCGCCGCAGCCGGTGGTTGACCCCAACGCGCCCGTCGCCGCACAGGTCGAGGGCACTGCCCCGCCCGGAGTGGCCGGGCCGACGACCGCCCAGCCCGGCACGGCCGAGGCCGCGCCCGAATCGGCGCGTCTGGTGGTCGATACGCCGCGTCTGGTCGGGTCCATCGCGCTGACGGGTGGCCGTCTGGATGACCTGTCGCTCAAGGATTACCGCCAGACCACGGCGCCGGATGCCAACATCGTGCGGCTGCTGCGTCCGATGGGCGGGCCGAACGCGTATTACGCGATCTACGGCTGGGCCCCCGGTGGCACGCTCGCGCAAGAGGACGTGCCGGGCGCAAACACCACATGGGCTGTCGAAAGTGGCGATGTCCTCGCGCCGGGCAAGCCGGTCACGCTGGCGTGGGACAATGGCAAGGGCCTGACGTTCCGCCGCGTGATCTCGGTTGATGCCGATTTCATGTTCACGGTCACCCAGTCTGTCGTCAATGCCGGGGCCGAGCCTGTGCGGCTCGCGCCCTATGGTCTTGTGGCCCGCCACGGCATGCCGCCCGATCTGGAAAACTTCTTCATCAGCCACGAAGGCATCATCCAGATGGCGGACGGCGTGTTGCTGGAAGCCAAGTATGACGACCTGAAGGACGAGCCGGTTTCGCCCACCGAAGGCGTGCCGATGGTCACGACCCCGGTCACCGGGGCGGGTTGGCTGGGCTTTGGCGACAAATACTGGATGACCACGCTGATCCCTGCCGCGGGGCAGCCCTTTGCAGCGGTGCAAAAATACTTCCCCAGCCGCGACGTCTGGCAGACCGAAGCACGGATGGCCGCGATGACCGTGGCGCCGGGCGAAACCGCCAGCGTGGAAAGCCGTCTGTTTGCCGGGGCGAAGGAATGGCAGACCATCCGCGCCTATGAAAACGCGCCGGGCTTTGTATCGCGGTTGTTTGGCGAACAGGTCAACCCCGCCATCGCGCCGGTGCCCGGTTTCATCGATGCCATCGACTGGGGTTGGTTCTTTTTCCTGACCAAGCCGATCTTTGCGCTGCTGCACTGGCTGAATGCCGTGATCGGCAACATGGGCTGGGCCATCATCGCGCTGACCTTCATCCTCAAGGCGCTGGTGCTGCCGCTGGCCTATAAATCCTACGTCAGCATGGCGCGGATGAAGGAACTTCAGCCCGAGATGGAGGCGCTGAAGGAACGCGTGGGCGACGACCGCCAGAAGATGCAGATGGAGATGATGAAGCTCTATCGGGAAAAGAAGGTGAACCCGGCCGCCGGGTGCCTGCCGATCCTGATCCAGATTCCGATCTTCTTTTCGCTCTACAAGGTGATCTTCGTCACGATCGAATTGCGCCATGCCCCGTTCTTTGGCGTGTTCCGCGACCTGTCGATGCCGGACCCCACCTCGATCTTCAACCTGTTCGGCCTGCTGCCCTGGGCCCCGCCCGAGCAGGGCAGCCTGCTGGCGCTGATCTTCATCGGCATCCTGCCCATCATGCTGGGCATCTCGATGTGGTTGCAGCAAAAGCTGAACCCGGCGCCGACCGATCCGATGCAGGCGCAGATCTTTGCCTGGATGCCGTGGGTGTTCATGTTCATCCTTGGCGGGTTCGCCAGCGGTCTGGTGTTCTACTGGATCACCAACAACGTCATCACCTTTGTCCAGCAATACGCGATCATGCGAAGCCACGGGCACAAGCCGGACATCTTTGGCAACATCAAGTCCGGGCTGAAGCGCAAGCCCGTCGCGGTGGTGTCGGACAAGGCCAAGCCGCCGGCGGAGAAGGCGAAGAAGAAATGACAGCACGGCTGGCGCTGATCTGCCGGCACCCGCTGAAAGGCCACGGACGCGAAGACCTCGCGTCCGTTCGGCTTTTGGCGGGGCAGGCGATGCCGTGGGACCGGGTCTGGGCCGTGGCGCACGAGGCCGCGCGGCTGGACGCGGGTGGCGGCTGGAGCGCCTGCGTGAATTTCGCGCGCGGGGCCAAGGCGCCGGAGTTGATGGCGCTGGAAAGCCGGCTGGACGAGGCGACGGGCACCCTGACCCTGCGCCACCCGGCGCAGGGCGAGGTGACCTTTCGCCTGGGCGACGAGGCCGGGATGGCGCGTGCGGTGGACTGGCTGCGCCCGTTGAATCCGCCTGATCGCGCGGCGCCTGCACGCATGGTCACGGCATCGCAGGCGCTGACCGACAGCCCGTGGCCCTCGGTTTCGGTGCTGTCGCTGACCACGCTCAAGGTGGTGTCGCAGCGGATGGGCGTGGACTTGTCGCCGCACCGCTTCCGGGGCAACCTGTGGGTGGGCGGATGGGCGCCGTGGGAGGAGTTCGATCTGATCGGCCGTGAGATCACGGTCGGGGACGTGCGCCTGCGGGTGCGCGAACGGATCGGGCGGTGCCGCGCGACCACGGTGAACCCGGCCACCGGGCGGGTCGATGCCGATACGCTGGCCGCGCTGGAGGCGGGCTGGGACCATACGGATTTCGGTGTCTACGCCGAGGTGATCACAGACGGGCAGGTTGCCCTTGGGGATGAGGTGCAGACATGAGCCTGGTATTTACGTTGGCGCCGGAACCCGATGAGGATGCGCGCGAGGTCGGGCGCCTGCTGTTCGCCGGGCCGGTGGAGTTCGTGAAGGGCGTGGTTGCCATGTCTGGCCTGCCGCCGGGCGACCGGGTGGAGATCTGTTTTGCCGGACGGTCGAACGTGGGCAAGTCGAGCCTGATCAATGCGCTGACCGGGCGCAAGAATCTGGCGCGGGCGTCGAACACGCCGGGGCGGACACAGGAGATCAACTTCTTCAATCTGGGCGAGGCGCGGTATCTGGTCGACCTGCCCGGCTATGGCTTTGCCGAGGCGCCGGTGGCGGTGGTGGCGAAGTGGCAGGCCTTGTTGAAGCAGTATCTGCAGGGGCGCGCGACCCTGCGGCGGGCCTTTGTGCTGGTGGACATGCGGCACGGGATCAAGGCGGTGGACGAGGACATCCTGACCATGCTGGACCGCGCGGCGGTGACGTTTCAGGTGGTGCTGACCAAGGCCGACAAGGTGAACCGCGAGACGCGGGAGGCCAATATCGCGCAGGTGAAGGCGGCGCTGACCAAGCATCCGGCGGCTTACCCCGAGATTGTGGTCACCAGTTCGGAAAAAGGCGAAGGGCTGGCGACGCTGCGCGCGATCATCGCCGGGCTGACCTGAGGGCTGTCCCTTCGAGGGACAGAATCGCGGTCCTTGGATAGCAAGGGCTTGTCCCGCCGAATTAACGGTTTGGCAAGGGTTTGGCCCGACGTTCGGGCGGGACCGGAGGGGGCGCTGCCCCCTCTTGGCCTGCGGCCAATTCACCCCCGGGATATTTGGATCGAAGCGAAGCCGCAGGCGGGGTGTCAGGGACGGGGCGCGGCAGCGCGGGCAAGGCGGTCGTTGATGGCGAGGCCAAGGCCCCGGTGCGGGACCGGCGCGACCGCGATGCGGCCTGCGGGGCCGGCGCGGCGGTCGGCTTCGCGCAGGGTGGCAAACAGGCGCGCGGCGGCCTGTGCCAGATCGCCGGTTTCCGAGAGCGAGAGCGCGGCGCCGGGGCAGGGGCCGAAGCCGACCCAGAGTTCGCCCGGCAGCGGCGCGGTGACGTTCAGACGCAACGCCGCGTCCGGGGCGTAATGCGAGGCGAGTTGACCGGGCGCGACAGGGTTGGGCGTATCGGCGGCGCGGGCGGGCAGGGTGCCCAGCACGCGGGCGATATCCTCGGCGGAGATGCCGCCGGGGCGCAGCAGGGCGGGCGGGGTGCCGGGGGCGAGGATGGTGGATTCCACCCCCACCGTGCAGGGCCCGCCATCCAGCACCGCCGCGATGCGGCCCGAGAGCCCGTGCAGCACATGGGCCGCCGTGGTCGGGCTGATCTTGCCCGAGGGGTTGGCCGAGGGGCCGGCGAGGGGGCGCGCACAGGCGCGCAGCAGGTGTTGCGCCAGCGGGTGCGCGGGCACGCGGAGCGCCACGCGGGTGTGGCCGGCGGTGATGCGGGGTGACAGGCCCGCGTCGGTGCGCAGGGGCAGCACGAGGGTGAGCGGGCCGGGCCAGAAGGCTGCGGCCAGCGCGCGCGCCTGATCGTCGAACACCGCAAGGCGTTCGGCGGCTGCAAGGTCGGGGACGTGCACGATGAGCGGGTTGTGCGACGGCCGCCCTTTGGCCGCGTAGATGCCCGCGACAGCGGCATCGCAGGTGGCATCGCCGCCAAGCCCATAGACCGTTTCGGTGGGAAACGCCACCAGCCCGCCTGCGCGCAGGAGGGCCGCCGCGCGGGCGATGCCCGCCGAATCGGGGGCCAAATGGAGCGTGTCGTGCATGTTTGACGCGGCGTATCGGTTGCAGGGGCGCGGCGGGCCGGTAACATTGCCGCAAAAGTCCCGTGCCACAGAGCGGCCGCGCCTGCAAGGCGCCAGCCACCCCGGAGGAACCATGCCGTTTCGTGCCCCTGTCGCCGATTTCCGTTTTCTGCTGGACCATGTCGTCGGGTTTGGTCAGGTCGCCGCGACCGACCGCTTTGCCGAGGCGACGCCCGACACGGTCGAGGCGATTCTGGCCGGGGCCGGGAAGCTGTGCGAGGATGTGATGGCGCCGGTGAACCGGGCGGGCGACCAGCAGGGCGCGCGGCTGGAAAACGGCGTGGTGCGCACGAGCCCCGGCTATGCCGAGGCCTATCAGCAGATCGCCGAGGGCGGCTGGGTGGCCCTGTCGGCCCCGGTGGAGCATGGCGGCATGGGTTTGCCGATGACGCTGACCACCTGCGTCAACGACATGATGAGCGCGGCCTGTCTGGGGTTGCAGCTGAACCCGCTGATGACGCAGGGCCAGATCGAGGCGCTGGAGCATCATGCGCCCGACTGGATGAGGGCGCTTTATCTGCCAAAGCTGATTTCGGGGGAGTGGTGCGGCACGATGAACCTGACCGAGCCGCAGGCGGGCAGCGACGTGGGGGCCTTGCGCACAAGGGCCGAGGACAACGGCGATGGCAGCCATGCGATCACCGGACAGAAGATCTACATCAGTTGGGGCGACAACGATTTTTCCGGCAACGTCTGCCATCTGGTGTTGGCGCGGCTGCCTGACGGCGGGGAGGGGACCAAGGGCATCAGCCTGTTCATGGTGCCGAAGTACATTCCCGATGCCGAAGGCAATCCGGGGCGGGCCAACAGCCTGAAGGTGGTCAGTCTGGAGCACAAGATGGGCCTGCATGGCAGCCCGACGGCGGTGATGCAGTATGATGGCGCGACGGGTTGGCTGATCGGCGGGCCGCATCGGGGGATGGCGGCGATGTTCACCATGATGAACAACGCCCGGCTGGGGGTGGGGGTGCAGGGCATCGGGGTCGCCGAGGGGGCGTATCAGCATGCCCTGGCCTATGCGCTGGACCGCAAGCAGGGCCGCCCGATGGCGGGGGATACCGGCACGATCATCGACCACCCGGATGTGCGGCGGATGCTGGCCGTGATGAAGGCCGAGACCTTTGCCGCACGGGCGATCGCGCTGGCGAATGCGGTTGCGCTCGACATGGCGCGGGCGACGGGGGACGAGGAGTGGGCGACGCGGGCGGCCTTGCTGACGCCGATCACCAAGGCCTATGGCACCGAGACGGGAATCGCGGTCGCCTCCATGGGCATTCAGGTGCATGGCGGGATGGGGTTCATCGAGGAGACCGGCGCGGCGCAGTATCTGCGCGACGTGCGGGTGACGGCGATTTATGAAGGCACCAACGGGATTCAGGCGATGGATCTGGTGGGCCGCAAGATGATCGACAACGGCGAGGCGGCGTTCCGGATGTTGCAGGAGGTGCAGGACGGGGCCGAGGCGGCGCGGGCGCAGATGCCCGATCTGGCGGGCGATGTGTGGACCGCCGCCGAGGCGATGCGCGAGGCGGTGGAGACGGCGGTGGGCCAGTCGCTGAAGGACCGCTATGCCGGGGCGGTGGCGTTCCTTCAGGCGTTCGCGCTGGTGCTGGGGGCGCATTTCCATTTGCGCGCGGCGGTGGCCGAGGGCGGCAAGGGGCCGCGCACGGCTTTGGCGCGGGTGTTCGTGCGGCGGGTGTTGACGCGGCAGCCGGGGCTGTTGGCCGAAGCGCGCGAGGGGGCCGGGGCGCTTTATGACCTGTCCCCCGACGATCTGGCCGCGTGATGGATACCGGAGCGGCGCAGATCAGGTTCCCGCATCCCGAATCGCCGGCGCCCGGTGTCGCGGTCGAGGTGGCGGAGGGGGTGCTGTGGATGCGCCTGCCGCTGCCGATGGCGCTGGACCATGTGAATGTCTATGCGCTGGACGATGGGGATGGCTGGACCATCGTGGACACCGGCTTTGCCACCAAGAAGGCGCGCGCGGTGTGGGATGCGCTGTTGGCCGGGCCGCTGGCGTTTCGTCCGGTGCGCCGGGTCGTGGTGACGCATCACCATCCCGACCATATCGGGCTGGCGGGCTGGTTTCAGGATCAGGGTGCCGAACTGGTGACGACGCGGACGGCGTGGCTGTATGCCCGGATGCTGGCGCTGGACGTGCAGCCGGTGCCGCCGCCCGAGCAGCTGGCGTTCTGGCGGGCGGCGGGGATGCCGCCTGACATGCTGGCGCGGCGTGCGGGCGAGCGGCCCTATAACGCCGCCGACACGCAGGTGCCGCTGCCGCTGGGCTATACCCGGATCGTCGAGGGGCAGACGATTCGGATGGGCGGGCGCGACTGGGTCGTGCGGATGGGCGATGGCCACGCGCCCGAACATGCGACCTTCTGGGAGGTGGGCGGCGATCTGGTGATCGGGGGGGACCAGTTGTTGCCGGGCATTTCGGCCAACATCGGGGTTTATGCGACCGAGCCGGATGCCGACCCGCTGGCGGAATGGATCGCGGCCTGTGAACGGATGGCACGCCATGCCAAGGCCAGCCATCTGGTGCTGCCGGGGCACAAGCTGCCGTTCCGCGGGCTGCCGTTCCGGCTGCGGCAGATGGTGGACAACCACCACGGCGCGTTGGGCCGGTTGCGGGTGCATCTGGCCCAGCCGCGCACGGCGGCGCAGTGTTTTGTGCCGCTGTTCGGGCGCGAGTTGCCCGGCGATACCTTTGGCATGGGTCTGGTGGAATCGGTGGCGCACCTGAACCATCTGCTCCGGCGCGGTGAGGCCACGCGTGAACGCGGGCCGGACGGTGCGTGGCTGTGGCAGGCGTGCGGCGTGCAAACGGGGCCGTGACAGGGCCCGGCAGATCGGCTAAGTCTTGCCGCAGCAAACGAACAGGGGAGCCGACGTCATGGCCGAACACAAGCATGGCAGCATGGATACGCGGGTGCAGGAAAAGACCTTTGAAGGGTTCCTGCGGATGTCGATGTGGGTTGCCGGTATCGCGGTTGGCACCTTGATCTTTCTGGCGCTTGTGAACGCCTGACCTGCATGAACATGCGCGCCGTTGTGGGTGTTGTGGTCGCGTTGGCCCTGTCGGGTTGCGCGGGCCAAAGCGTGTGGGCCCCGGATTCCGAGGTCTTGGCGGCGCGTTATGCCCCCGGTGGCCAGCCGGAGATCACGCTGGTCACCAGCATCAACGACCGCTCGGGTGAAGGCGCGCATAGCGCCATCATCATCAATGCCTCGGAACGGGTGATCTTTGACCCGGCGGGCAATTGGGATGGTCTGGGATCGCCGGAGCGCAACGACGTGCGGTTCGGGTTTACCCCGCTGCGCGAAGCGCATTACATGCAGTACCAGTCGTTCCAGCAGTTCCACGCCGTTGCCCAGCGGGTGCCGGTGTCTGCCGAAGTGGCGGAGCGCGCGTTGCACCTGGTGAAGGCAAATGGCGCGGTGCCGCCTGCATTCTGCGCTTCGGCCACCTCGGGTATCCTGCGCCAGTTGCCGGGGTTCGAATCGCTGCCGTCGACGTTCTTCCCGCGCACACTGATGGAGGCGTTTGCCACGCTGCCCGGCGTCCAGACGCAGGTGGAGGACGGATCGGCCGACCCTGACGCGCCAGACCGCAAGCCGCAACTTGTGCCGGTGATCGCGGCGGCGGTGCAGGCGGGCGGCTGAGCCGAACGCCCGGCCCGGTCGGGCGCGGTCAGCCCACCAGCGCCTGCACGAGATAAAGCGCGCCGATCCCGCCGAAGATGGCCAGCAGCACGTTGCGAAAGATCAGCCCCAGCGCAAGTGCGGTGGCGGCGGCGGTCAGGCGGGCGGGGTCAGGTTGGCCCCCGGTGATGGCGGGCCATGCGACCAGGGGTGCCACCAGCCCCGGAATCACCGCCACCGCCGTATAGCGCAACAGCCGCAGCGCAAAGGGTGGCAGCGTGCGGCTGCCAATCAGCCCGAGAAACGAGAAGCGGATGGCGAAGGTGCCAAGCCCGAGGCCAAGGATGATGGCCCAGACCTGAAGGTCGGAATAGGTCATGCCCGCCGCTCCTGCCAGAGTTCGACCAGTGCGCCGGTCAGCATGGCCAGCACCGCCGCGACCAGCAGGCCGCTGCCGTAGGGCATGAAGGAAAGCGCCAGCGCCGCCACGACCGAGGTGAGCGCCGCCGCCACATGCGCCCATGTCCGAAGCATCGGGCCGAGCATGGAGATGAAGGTGATCGGCACGGCGAAATCCAGCGCGTATTCCGGCGGAATCCGGGTGCCCAGCACCGCGCCTGCCCATGTGGCGATATACCAGAGCGGCGCCACCAGCAGCACGGTGCCGGCAAAGAATGCCAGCTTGTCTGGCAGGGGCAGGGTGGGGCGCCGTTCGAATTCGGCGGCCGAGGCGGCGTAGGACTGATCCACCAGAAAGAACGACACCAGCGTCCGCCGCCCGAGCGGCAGCGCGCCCAGATGTGGCGTCAGCGCGGCGGAATACATGCCCATCCGCAGGTTCACCGCCAGCGAGGTGGCCAGCACGATGACGACGGGGGCCTGATCTTGCATCAGTTGCAGGGCGGTGAACTGGGATGCCCCGGCAAAGACCGCAAGCGAGAAGGCCAGAACCTGCACGATGTCCAGCCCGGCCTCGGTGGCGACAACGCCGAACAGGAGGGCGAAGGGCACGACGACGACCAGAAAGGGCGCGCTGGCCAGCATGCCGCGCAACAGGGCCTTGCGCGGGGCAGACGGGGCAGGACCTGACATCGGTTCGCTTTCTGCGGGGTGGACCTTGGGCCTTCGAATAGGCAATCCTGCCGCCAAGGGCAATGCCGCTTGCCTGAAGGAGGTGTGCGCGATGACAGTGCAAGGCTGCGAGATCCGGACATTGGCCGGACTGTCGCCCACAGACCGGGCCGATGCGGCGCGGTTGTTCTGGGCGGCGTTTAGGGGCAAGCTGGGCCGCCTGCTGGGGCCCGACGCGCAGGCGCTGGTGTTGCTGGAGCGGGCGATGCGGCCCGATCATGCGCTGGTGGTGGTGGCGCCGGGGGGGCGGGTTGTCGGGGTGGCGGGGTTTCGCAGCCCGGTGGGCAGTTTTCTGGCGCTGGAATGGCGGCATCTGCGGGCGGTCTATGGCCGGTTTGGCGGGGTGTGGCGCAGTGCGGCGTTGCACTGGATGGGCCGCGATGTGGACAACGCGCGGTTTCTGGTCGACGGGCTGGCGGTGGCCGAAGGGTGGCGTGGGCGCGGCCTTGGGTCGGCCTTGATCGAGGCGTTGGCCGCCGAGGCCCGGGCGCGCGGCTATGCGCGGTTGCGGCTGGATGTGGCCGACCAGAACGACAGGGCGCGGGCGTTGTATGAGCGGTTGGGGTTTGATCCGGCCGGGCATCAGCGGTTGGGGCTGGCGGCGCCGCTGTTCGGCATGTCCGGGTCCACCGTGATGGAGCGGCGGTTGTGATGCGGCGGGCGCGCGACCGGGGTCTTGCAGGCGGGCAAATGGTGCCGGGGCCGCTCAATGCCATCACCGATGTGCCGGGTGTGGCGGTGGGGCATTGCACGCGGTTGGGTGGCGGGCTTGCCACCGGGGTCACGGCGGTGGTGCCGCACGGCGGGGATGTGTTCCGCGACAAGGTGGCGGCGGCGGTCGAGGTGATCAACGGCTTTGGCAAGAGCGCGGGGGTGATGCAGGTGCAGGAGCTGGGCACGCTGGAAACCCCGGTGCTGCTGACCAACACGTTCGGGGTGGGGGCCTGCACGACCGCGCTGATCCGGCAGGCGGTGGCGGCCAATCCGGGCATCGGGCGCAGCACATCGACCGTCAATCCGGTGGTGATGGAATGCAACGACGGCCCGCTGAACGACATTCAGGCGATGGCGGTGACCGAGGCCGATGCGCTGGCCGCGCTGGCGGCGGCGACCGGGGGGCCGGTGGAGCAGGGGGCGGTGGGCGCGGGCACCGGAATGACCTGTTTCGGTTTCAAGGGCGGCATCGGCAGCGCAAGCCGTGCGGTGCGGCTGGACGGGCGGGCGTTTCATCTGGGCGCGCTGGTGCTGACAAATTTTGGCCGGGCGGGCGATCTGGTGTTGCCCGGCGGCCTGTGCCCCGATCCGCGCGTGCCAGCGGCGCCCGAGCAGGGATCGGTCATTGTGGTGCTGGCGACGGATGTGCCGCTGTCGGCGCGCCAGTTGGGCCGCGTCGCCCGGCGGGCGGGGGCGGGGCTGGCGCGGTTGGGGGCGTTCTGGGGCCATGGCAGCGGGGACGTGGTGTTGGCGTTCAGCACCGCGAACCGCGTGCCGCACGACGCCAAGGGCGATTTCCGCGCCGAGACGGTGCTGAACGATGCGCGCATCGATCTGATGTTCCGCGCCGCTGCCGAGGCGACGGCCGAGGCGGTGCTGGATTCCATGTTGCTGGCCGGGCCGGTTCAGGGCCGCGAGGGCGCCACGCGGCCTTTGCTGTCGGATTGGCTGGCGGCGGCGGGGCGCTGACCCCAGACCACAAGGATGTTGTCCGAGGGCCAGATCGGGCCGGCGTCGGTATAGGCCCCGGCCTCGGTCCCGCCCATCCGGGCGTAGAAGGCGCGGGCGGGCATGTTGCCTTCCACCACGGCCAGCGCGGTCGCGTTGAACCCGGCGTCGTGCAGGCGGTGCTGCGCCAGCCGCAGAAGGTGCGCGCCCAAGCCCCGGCCCCGCTGCGCCGCATCGACGTAAAGCAGGCTGATCCGGCCGCGCCCGGCAAACACCGGCTCATCCGTCGGGCCGAAGGCGACAAAGCCCACGATGGCCTCACCCTCCAGCGCCAGACTCACGCCAGCGGGCGGCGGCAGAGCAAGGGTCGCCGTCCAGCCCTGCACGCGGTGCGGCACGTCCAGAACCTGATGCGCGCGCGCAGGTGCAAGGTCGCGGTAGGTTTCGCGCCACTGGCGGACGTGGAAGGCGGCAAGGGCGGCGATATCCGCCGCCCCGGCATCGCGGTAGATCACGCTCATGCCTTGGTCAGCGCCGCCCGCAGGGCCAGCGCCCCCTGCCGCAGCAGCCCGACATCGTGCCCCGCCGCGACGAAGGTCGCGCCAAGCGACATGGCGTGATGCGCGGGTTCGGCGCCCGCCACCAGTATGCCCGCCGCCTTGCCGCTGGCCACGATGCGGCGGATGGCGTCGTCGATCGCGGCGCGCACTTCGGGCGCACCGGCGTTGCCGGGAAAGCCCATGTCTGCCGACAGGTCCGACGGGCCGATGAACACGCCATCGACGCCTTCGACCGCGCAGATGTCTTCAAGGTTGGCCAGCGCCTTTCGGGTTTCCACCTGCACCAGCAGACAGGTCTGCGCGTTCGCGGTGGTCAGATAATCCGGCGTCAGCCCATAGCGCGAGGCGCGGCCCAGCGTGCCCATGCCGCGCACGCCGTCGGGCGCATACCGCATGGCGCGGACCATCGCGCGGGCCTGTTCGGCGGTGTCGATCATCGGCACGAGGACGGTCTGCGCGCCGATGTCCAGCACCTGTTTGACCAGCCACGTTTCCCCCACGGGCACCCGCACCACGGCATGCGCCCCGCCCGCCTGCATCGCCTGCAACTGGGCCAGCATCAGCGGCAGGTCGTTCGGCGCGTGTTCGCCATCGATCACCAGCCAGTCATAGCCGCAATGGCTGAGCAGTTCGGCGACGGTCGGGCTGGCAAAGGCCACCCAAAGCCCGACCTGCGGCTTGCCTGCGGCCAGCGCCGCCTTGAACCCGTTCACTGGTGCCGGCATCGTGTGTCCCCTCTTGCCCGTTGCGGCGCCAAGGTGACAGACCGGCGCGCGGGGTCAAGCGCCGATGCTGTGGCCTGTCAGCCTGCGGTCGGCGCGGGTCATCCGGTGATCCAGCATGGCGGAGCGCAAAGCCGCGATGGTGGTCGCGGCAGCCGGGTCGGCGGCAAGGTCGCGGGTTTCCTGCGGGTCGGCGGCGCGGTCGAACAAAAGGGGCGGCAGGCCGCCATTCAGGTGCACCAGCGTCCAGCGCGCATTGCGCCAGACGGCCAGATTGGCGCGATGGGGGGAAAGCCCCAGCGCGGTCTGGAATCGGGTGGGTTTGGCGGGGTGGCCAAGGTCAAGTTCGGTCAGCGCAAAGGCATCGGCCCCGGTCTGGCCGCCCGCGAGCAGCGGTTGCAAGGGCGCGCCGTCCATCGCGGGGGGGACGGTGCCCCCAAGCGCGGCAAGGAGGGTGGGTGCCACGGCGGTGGTGCAGACCGGCCCCTGGACCACATGCCCCGCCGCCACGCCCGGCCCGCGCCAGATCATCGGCACGCGGTGGGCCTGCACGAAGGGCGTGTCCTTGCCCCAATAGCCCTGATCGCCCAGCATCTCGCCATGGTCGGCCATGACGATCAGCAGCGTGCGGTCGGCCAGCCCCCGGTCATCGAGCCAGGCGAGGATGCGGCCAAGGTGGTGATCGACCTCGGCCACCAGCCCGAGATAGACCGCGCGCAGGGCGGCGATCTGGTCCGGGGCCAGCCGCGACACGTCGCCGTCAAACCCGTGCCAGAGCCCGCGCACCGCCGGTTGCGAAAACCACGCGTCGCGGAACGGGTGGGCCACGCTGGACGGCAGCGGCATGGGCAGGGTCGCCGGGTCGCAGATGCGGTTCCACGGGTGCGGCGCGACAAGCGGCGGGTGCGGGCGGATGAAGGTGGCATGGGCCGTCCACACCCCGTCGCGCCGGGCATCGAGGTGGTCCATCAGCCGGTCGGCCAGAAAGGCGGTGTCGCTGTCTTCGGCGGCATAGAAGGCCGGGTCGGTGATGGCGGGGCCCGACGGTTTGTTCAGGTCATACCAGCGGTCGGGTTGCGGTTCGGGCAGGGCATAGCCCCGGCGGCGCAGATGGCCGATCCAGTCGAGCGGCGATTCAAAGCGCATCTGCACGATTTCGCGGAACCCCGGCGCGGGCAGTTCATAGGTCGCCATGTCGGGGTCTGCGGGGTGGTGTGCCGAAGGGTCCGGCCCGATGTCGCCATAGCCGAACAACAGGGGTTCCCGGCCCAGCTTGCGCAGTTCGGTGCCAAGCGTGGCATGCTGGCGGGCCAGCGGGGTGCCGTTGCGGATGGCGCGGTGGTTGAAGGCGTGCAGCCCGGTCATCAGGCTGGCGCGGGCCGGGCCACAGGGCACGGCGGCGGTGATCGCATCGGCAAAGCTGGTGCCTTCGGCGCGCAGCCGGTCCAGCGCCGGGGTGGGGACGTGACCGTGGAGCGCGCCCGCCACGACATCGGCGCGCAGCTGGTCGATGGTGATGAACAGAAGGTTCAGGCGGTCTGCGGTCATCGGGGGCCCCTTTTGGCGCGGACCCTAGCGTGACGCTGTGGCGGGGGAAACCCTGTCGCCAAAGGGTCACGGCTTGGGCGGTGCGCGCGGGTCATTTTGCAGGTGCGGCACGGTGCAGATGGATTTCGCGCGCCGTTCGCCCTATGAACAGGCGCGGAGGGGCCTTGGTGGTTCGGGGCGCCCGCAAGGGGTAGGGCAAGGCCATGGCAGTGGGCGTCTTCGATTCGGGGCTGGGGGGGCTGACCGTTCTGGATGCGGTGACGCGGCGGTTGCCGGATGTGCCGTTCGTGTATCTGGGGGACAACGCCCATGCGCCCTATGGGGTGCGCACGCATGACGACATCTTCAACCTGACCTGTGCCGCGGTCGAGCGGTTGTGGGCCGAGGGCTGCGATCTGGTGATTCTGGCCTGCAACACCGCCAGTGCCGCCGCGCTGAAGCGGATGCAGGAAACGTGGATTCCGCGCGACAAGCGGGTGCTGGGGGTGTTCGTGCCGCTGATCGAGGCGCTGACCGAACGGCAATGGGGCGATAACAGCCCGCCGCGGGAAGTGGCAGTCAAGCATGTCGCGCTGTTCGCCACACCGGCCACGGTCGCCAGCCGCGCGTTTCAGCGCGAACTGGCGTTCCGCGCCATCGGGGTGGACGTGGAGGCGCAGCCCTGCGGGGGTGTGGTCGATGCCATCGAGCAGGGCGACGAGATCTTGGCAGAGGCGCTGGTGCGCAGCCATGTGGACGCGCTGAAACGCCGGATGCCGCAGCCGCAGGCGGCGGTGCTGGGGTGCACGCATTACCCCTTGATGGAGGATGCCTTCAAGGCGGCGCTGGGCCCTGACGTCAAGGTCTTCAGCCAGGCCAATCTCGTGGCCGATTCGCTGGCCGATTATCTGGCGCGGCGGCCCGAGTTTCTGGGGCGCGGCCTGCAGTCGAAATTCCTGACCACTGGCGACCCGGTTGCGGTGTCGTCGCGCGCCACGCAGTTCCTGCGCCGTCCGATCCGGTTCGAGGCGGCCTGAACCGGCCTATCCGCCGGGCCGGGTCAGTTCGAACCGGCAGGCGGGGTCGCCGCACCCGCAGCAGGCGGTTTCGCGCACCCGCACATCGGGCCAGACAAGCCGCGCGAACAGCCGCTCGAACACCGCCGCGTGCCAGACGCACGACGGGGCGCGGCCCGCGACCGCCAAGGGATTGCGCCCGATGGCAAAGGTCAGCGGTGCGCGGGCGCTGATGCCAAAGGCGCCGGTGCCGGCAAAGGTCCACGCGTGTTTGGCGATGGCGGCGGCCAGCACGCGCGCGCCAAGGGCGGCGGGCATCAGGCGGATCAGACGCTGCGCCGGGCGCGGGATGCGGTGGGCCAGAATGTAGTCCGCGGTGCCAAGGCCCGCCGCGCGTTGCACCGCGTCGGCGCGGTCGGGCAGGTAAAGCCGCACGAAGCGGTGGAACCGCGCGACGTCATCTTGCGGAATCATCCCCGATTCGGGCGGCGGCGCCGATACATCGGCCAGATACAGCAGCGCGTCGCGCTGGCGCGGGCCGATGGCGGCGTCCAGCACCGGAAGGTGCTGGAGAATGGCATTGGGCCCGATCAGCCCGCGCACCGGGGCGTTCATGGCCTATTCCGCAGGCTCGTGTGCCGGGCCGGGCCGGGCACCATCGGGCAGGCGGAAGGGGCGCGCGGTGTCGGCGTCTTCCAACTGCAAGGTGCCGCCGCCGCAGGCGCGTGCCGCGTTGCGGTCTTCGGCGCGCGCCTTGCCTTGGGCGCGGATCGCCTCGCGCCGTTCTGCCGCGCGGGCGGCCTTGTCGGCGCTGGCTTCCCAGTCGGCCATCTGCGCTTCGGCGATGGTGCGGGTTTCGTCAAAGCCGAAGTCCAGCTTGTCGCGCGACTTGAGGCTGAAATACCCCGCCTTGCCCAGATCGTAGAACTGCCGCTGCGCCCCTGCCTTGAGAAACGCCTTGAGGCAGCCGAGCAGATACTTGCGCCGGTATCCCGTGCCGCGCCACGGGTAATGGAACAGCGCCTTGCGCATGTAAAAGCGGCGGTAATTCTTCAGCACACCTTCAAGCAGCGCCCCCCGCGTCATGGCGGCGGGCTTCATGATGGGCGTCACGAAGTTGTATTTGGAGAAATCAAAGACCTCGACCTGATCCTTGATTTCCTGAAACAGCGGGGTGAAGGGCCAAGGCGTGTACATGGCCCAGTTGGCAAGGTCTGGCTGCCAATCCCACGCCATCTGGAAGGTTTCTTCCAGCGTTTCGGGGGTTTCGTTGTCCAGTCCGACGATGAACTGTGCCTCGACAAAGATATCCGCGTCACGCAACAGCTTGATGGCCAGCTTGTTGTCGGCGACGGTGGTTTCCTTGTTGAACTGGTCAAGTTTCATCTGCGCCGCCGCTTCGGTGCCCAAGGACACATGGACCAGCCCGGCCTTGCGGTAAAAGGCCAGCAGGTCCTTGTCGCGCATGATGTCGGTGACGCGGGTGTTGATGCCCCACTGCACGCGGCGCGGCAGGTCACGGTCGATCAGTTCCTGACAGAACTCGATGAACTTCTTGCGGTTGATAGTGGGTTCCTCGTCGGCAAGGATGAAGAAGCCGACCTGATGTTCGGTCACCAGCCGTTCGATTTCATCCGCCACCTTCTTGGGGTCGCGCACGCGGTAATCGCGCCAGAATTTCCATTGCGAACAGAAAGAGCAGGTAAAGGGGCAGCCCCGGGCCATGTTGGGAATGGCGACGCGAACACCAAGGGGGGTATAAAGGTACTTTGACCAGTCAAGGATGGACCAGTCGGGGTCGATGCCATCCAGGTCCTTCACCGTGCTGGCGGCGGGGGTGGCGACGATCTGGTCGCCTTCCAGATATGCGATGCCCTTGATCTGCTTGCGATCGGCGGGCCAGCGGCCGTCGCGCAGGGTGGTCATCAGGGCGGTCATGATTTCCTCGCCCTCGCCGCGCACGATCACGTCGATCCACGGCGCTTCGGACAGCACCTGACGGAACATGAACGTGCCGTGGATGCCGCCCAGCACGCGCAGCGCGTCCGGCGCGACCTCTTGCGCGATCTTCAGCACGGCTTCGGCTTCGTAGATCGCGGGGGTGATGGCGGTGGTGCCCACGACATCGGGTTTCAGGTCGGCCAGCCGTTTGCGCAGCGCGTCGTGGTCCACGTGGTCGGTCATCGCGTCGATGAAGGTGATGTCGTCAAAGCCCGCCCTGCGCAGCGACCCGGACAGATAGGCCACCCATGCAGGCGGCCATGTGCCCGCGATTTCGGCCCCGCCGGAGTGGTAGTTGGGGTGGACGAATACGATCCGCATGGCAACGACTCCCTGTATGTAACGTCAAGTTGACACACTTGACGACAGGGCGAATTGACATAGATCAACAGCCATGTCCGCCCGACCGGGTTGGCGCACAGCGAAACGCCGCGGACAGGACCGCGGCGCAGCACAGGTGGGAAAGGGGCGTGGAGCGGTCAGTCTTCGTCGCGGTTCAGCAGGCCATATTTGCGAAGCTTGACATAGAGCGACTGGCGCGACAGCCCCAGCATTTCAGCCGCCGCCACGCGGTTGTTGCGCGTCAGTTCCACCGCCGTTTCGATGCAGATCTTTTCGACGACGTTGGTCGTTTCCGCCACAATGTCCTTGAGCGAGGACGAGCCGACCAGATCCAGCACGTTGCGCATGTTGTTGTCGGTGGTGGACAGGTTGGAGCGCAGCGCCTCGGACCGGCTGGCATCGCGCACCACAAGCGCCATCACAGGTTGTGTCCGGTCGTTGAGCCATGTGGCCGAGATATCCACCGCGATCTGGCTGTTGAAGTCGGTGGTGAGCTTGGTGGAGTAAAGTCGCAGGTTGCCGGCGCGGCGCGCGTTGTCCAGCAGGACCTTGAGGTCGACCGACCCGCGCGCCAGATAATCGCCCAAGGACCGGCCGCGCATGGCGGACAGCGTGGCAGTGTCGGTCAGGTTCAGGAACGATTCGCTGGCCGAAAGGATCTGGCCGTCCTTGTCGGTGAAGACGATGCCGTCCACGCCTTTGTAGAACAGCTGACGCAGGTTGGTGGCCAGCGGGTCGGGCGCGTTGGCGCCGTTGGAGCCGCCGCCCGCCTCGTCCAGACGGCAGAGCACAAGCCGTTCGCCCGCCGCGCGGAACACCTTGGGGTGCAGGTTCAGCCGTTTTTGCGACCGGCGGGCCTGCACCTCGACCGGGGCGGACAGGTCGGACCCGGCGGTCGAGGCCAGTGTGTCCATCAATTCGCCCTGACGGGGGCCTTCGAATTCCGACAGGATGTCGGTGCCGATCAGATCGGCGCGCGAGGCGCCCAGAAGTGCGGCGGCGTTGTGGTTCACATCGACCACGCGGCGCGTGCCGGTGGCGACCAGCAGGATGGCGTCGCTGGTCACGTCCATCAGCAGGCGATAGCGCGTATCAATCTCGCGCTGGGTTTCATAATCGCGTTCCAGCGCGATCTGGGCGCTGACGAGTTGCTGCTGCACCTCGATCATCGGGCGCTGGTCGCGCCCGAGCATCAGAACCCGGTCACCCTGTCCCAGCCAGTGCATGGAGTAGCGCACCGGCACCTCGATGCCATCTTCCAGCCGGTGCGTGACCTCGCACCACATCTGCGCCAGACGTTCGCCGCGCCGCGCCATCGCGCCCAGGGTCGCCAGCCGGTCCTGCAGCTTGATCGCCGAGTCGCCGTCCAGCACGCGGGACATTTCGGTGCCCGCCCAGCGAGGCAGTTCCCCGAACGAGCGATGGTTCGGGTCGGATGCGGCGGCGTGGATACGGCATGACAGGTCGACCACCAGAACGATGTCCGACAGGGTTGACGAGATGCTCGAGAGCAGGTCGCTTCCCAGAAGTGGCACCATTCCGGCGTTGAGCATGTTCATTCCGTCGTGGGACACCTTCACACCCGCTCCAATCTCCCTTGGGGCCTCGGGGGGGTGATCCATGCCCGAGGCTATACGACTGGCGCCGCAGTTTTCATCAGACCGAGGTCCCGCAGCGCAACGCACACGTCACGCGTTGCGAAGTCGGCCCCGGTTATCCTGCGCAGATCGTCAAGATCGGCAGGCACGGCACCGCCCACAGCAAAACGGACAGAGGTTCCTACCACGCCCCGCGCGGCGGTCACAAGCTTGCGGCAGGCCTCGAGGCTGTCAAAATTTCCGACCGAGAAGAAAATCGCATCAAATCTTCGCTGACGCAGCAATTCTTCCAGCGTGCGGGGCGATGACAGCAACTGAACGGCGACGGAAACACCGGCGCGCCGCATCTGGGTTGTCGCGATCATCGCGCCGATGGTGTGTTGTTCGGTGTCCGGCACAACCATAAGCACCGACCCCAGCATCTGCGGGTTGGCAGCATCGGCCGACCAGGCCCGGCCCAGTTCGCGCAGCAGGTTCTGAAGGCGCGAAATGGCGATGGTCGATTCGAGGATGTCGATCCGGTCAGAGTGCCATTCCTCGCCGATCTGGGCGACAGCGGCGGGGATATAATCGCCCACCATGCATTCCGCGGAAATGTGCAGCCGGCGCATTTCGGCGGCGAGTTTCTCAAAGACGTGCGGGTCGCCCGTCGAGGCGCCGCGCACCAGCAGGCGCAGCACATCCTCGCGCACCGGCTGTCTGCCGCCAGGCGCATCCCCGACCATTATGGCGACCACGTGCAGCGCGAGTTGGGCAATGCCAAATTCGCCAGGCGCAAGTCGCAGCAGTTCCTTCTGGCGAAACCGATCCATCAGCTTTTCTCCGCTGGGGCGCCGGTCACGCAGCTTCGACTCTCGTGGCCAACCTGCCCTCAATCTCGCCCAGCGCCGGGAGGTTGTCAAACAAAACTGACAATATTCCGGCGTCGAACCCCTGTCATTCCGGCTTGTCAGCGAAAATTACTGAGAAAAAAGGCGTTTTTGCCACCCTTTTCATCATGGGGCCGGTCGGCGTGGCCCGCGTCAGTTACATTCCATATGTAAATTCGAGTTGACACTTTGCTGTTGCTGACCCTAGTCTTGGATACGTCAGAACCCGGAATCCCGTCATGGCAAACCGCCTCGCCCCGTCTTCCCAGCGCAAGCCGCTCTATACCCCCGCCCAGCGGGCGCGCCGCGATGCGACGGTGTGGACGCTGGTGCAGGGCGTTCTGGCGCCGGTCCAGTTCCTGGCCTGCGCGGTGTCGATCGGGCTGGTGGTCTGGTATCTGGCCACGGGCGACGGCTATGGCGCCGCGACGGTGTCGATCCTGGTCAAGACCTTCCTGCTGTACCTCATCATGGTGACCGGGGCGATCTGGGAAAAGGTCGTGTTCGGCCAGTATCTCTTTGCGCCCGCGTTTTTCTGGGAAGATGTGGTCAGCTTCGGCGTCATCGCGCTGCACACGATCTATCTTTACGGGCTGGTGACGGGCCGCATTCCGGCGGATGCGCTGATGTGGCTCGCGCTCGTGGCCTATGCCACCTACATCGTCAACGCGGCCCAGTTCCTGTGGAAACTGCGCCTTGCGCGGCTGGACAGTGCCCGGGTGAGCGCCTTTGACGGAGCTGTCGCATGACCGTGTTGCCCGCCCTTCCGGCCACCGGCTGCCGCACCGCCCCTGTCTTGCGTGAACGCGGCCAGCGCGAGGTGTTCTGCGGCCTGACGGGAATCATCTGGTTGCACCGCAAGATGCAGGATGCGTTCTTTCTGGTGGTGGGCAGCCGCACCTGCGCGCATCTGCTGCAATCCGCGGCCGGGGTGATGATCTTTGCCGAGCCCCGGTTCGGCACTGCCATCCTCGAAGAAAAAGATCTCGCCGGTCTGGCCGATGCCAATACCGAACTCGACCGTGAGGTGGCGCGCCTCTTGGCCCGGCGCCCTGACATCCGGCAACTGTTTCTGGTCGGCTCCTGCCCGTCCGAGGTGATCAAGCTTGACCTGCAGCGCGCTGCCGAACGGCTGACGGTGATTCACGCGCCGCATGTGCGTGTGCTGAACTACTCCGGCTCCGGGATCGAGACGACCTTTACCCAAGGCGAGGATGCCTGCCTTGCGGCGATGGTTCCTGCCCTGCCGTCCACCGAGGCGCGCGAACTGCTTCTTGTGGGTGCGCTGCCCGATGTGGTCGAAGATCAGGCGCTTGACCTGCTGGCGCGTCTGGGTGTGGGCCCGGTGCGCTGCCTGCCGGCGCGCCGGTCGGGCGATCTGCCGTCTGTCGGGCCGAACACCCGCTTCATCCTCGCGCAACCGTTTCTGGGCGATACCCATGCCGCACTGATGCGGCGCGGGGCGCAGCCCATCGCGGCCCCGTTCCCGTTCGGCGCCGAAGGCACCACCCGCTGGCTCGCCGCGATTGCCGCGGAATTCGGCGTCCCTGCCGACCGCTTCGCCGCCGTCACCGATGGTCCCCGCGCCCGCGCCGAACGCGCCGTGGCACAGGTGGCCGAACGGCTGCGCGGCAAGTCGGTGTTCTTCATGCCCGACAGCCAGCTCGAGGTGCCGCTGGCCCGGTTCCTGACCCGGGAATGCGGCATGACGGCGGTAGAGATCGGCACGCCCTACCTGCACGCCGAGATCATGGGCCCCGAACTCGACCTCATTGCCGCGGGTCCCACCATCTCCGAAGGCCAGGACGTGGACCGCCAGCTTGACCGTGTGCGCGCCGCGCGCCCCGATCTTACGGTTTGCGGGCTCGGCCTTGCCAACCCGCTGGAATCCGAAGGTCTTTCCACCAAATGGGCGATCGAGCTCGTGTTCACCCCGGTCCATATGTACGAACAGGCCGCCGATCTGGCCTCGCTCTTTGCCCGGCCGCTGCGCCGCCGCGCGCTGCTGGGCGCTGCACAGGAGGCGGCGGAATGACCCTGGTTTTCGCTCTGACCCAAATATCCCGGGGTCCGGGGCAGCGCCCCGGGGGTCGGCCATGAAACTGACGCTCTGGACCTACGAAGGCCCGCCCCATGTCGGCGCGATGCGCGTGGCAACCGGCATGCAGGGGCTGCACATGGTGCTGCACGCCCCGCAGGGCGACACCTATGCCGACCTTCTGTTCACCATGATCGAACGGCGCGGCCAACGCCCGCCGGTCAGCTACACCACCTTTCAAGCGCGCGACCTTGGCGCCGATACCGCCGGGCTGTTCAAGCAAAGCTGCATGGACGCTTACGAACGCTTCAAGCCCGAGGCGCTGCTGGTCTGTGCCTCCTGCACCGCCGAACTCATCCAGGATGATCCGGGCGGTCTGGCCGGACGGCTTGGCCTGCCGGTGCCGGTGATCGCGCTGGACCTGCCCAGCTACAGCCGCAAGGAAAACTTCGGCGCCGACGAGGCGATGTTGCAGCTGGCGCGCGCGCTGGCCAAGCCGATGGCGCGTACGGACCATGTGTCGTGCAACATCCTCGGCCCTACCGCGCTGGGCTTCCGGCACCGCGACGATGTCGCCGAAATCACCGGGCTGCTGTCCGACATGGGCATCGCCGTCAATGTGGCCGCGCCGATGGGCGCCCGCCCGTCCGACATTGCCCGTCTCGGGGCCGCGCATTTCAACGTCGTGCTTTACCCTGAAACCGGCGAATCGGCGGCGCGCTGGCTGGAAACCCACCATGGCCAGCCGTGGACCCGCACCATTCCCATCGGCACCCGCGCCACCCGTGCGTTCATCGACGAGGTGCGCGGCCTTGCCGTGGCCGCCCGCCTGCCCGACACCGCGCGGCTGCGCCAGCCGTGGTGGTCGGCCAGTGTCGACAGCACTTATCTGACCGACAAGCGCGTGTTCATCTTCGGCGACGCCACCCATGTGATGGCCGCCGCCCGGGTCGCGCGCGACGAGATGGGGTTCGAAGTGGCGGGCCTTGGGTGCTACAACCGCGAATTCGCCCGCCCGATGCGCACGCTGGCCAAGGAGTTCGGCCTCGAGGCGCTGATCACCGACGATTATATGGAGGTCGAGCGCGCGATCGAGGCGGTGCGCCCCGAGCTCATCCTCGGCACCCAGATGGAGCGTCATATCGGCAAGCGGCTGGGTATTCCCTGCGCCGTGATCTCGGCGCCGGTGCATGTGCAGGATTTTCCGGCCCGCTACAGCCCGCAAATGGGGTTCGAAGGCGCGAATGTGCTGTTCGATACCTGGGTTCACCCGCTGGTGATGGGCCTTGAGGAACATCTGCTCACCATGTTCCGCGAGGATTTCGAGTTCAACAACGAGGCCGGACCGTCGCACCACGGCGGCCACGCGCCCCGCCCGATGGGGTTGGAGGGCGCCGCGCAGCCGGCGGCGGCCGAGGGGGGCTCGATGCCCCCCGAGGACGCGCCCCTCCCCGAACCCGTCGTCGCGGCAAGCGGTGAGGTGATCTGGCTGGCCGATGCCGAACGCGAGTTGAAGAAGATCCCGTTCTTCGTCCGGGGCAAGGCCCGGCGCAACACCGAAAAATTCGCGGCAGAACGCGGCGTGTGGCAGATCAGCCTCGACACGCTTTACGAAGCGAAGGCCCACTATGCGCGATGACGTGTCGTTCCCCGGTCCCTCTTACCGAGTGGCCATCGTCACGCTGGACAGCCATGCCGCCGGCCCCGCCGCCCGCGTCCTGCCGCGTCTGCAGAAGGATTTTCCGGGGCTGACCGTCACCATCCACGCTGCCGCTGACTGGAGCGAGGACCCCGGCGCGCTGGCCGCTGCGAAGGTGGCGGTAAACCGGGCCGACATGGTCGTGGCCAGCCTGCTGTTCTTGGAAGAGCACATCGCGGCCATCCTGCCCGAGTTGCGCGCCGCGCGCGACCGCTGCGATGCCTTTGTCGGTCTGATCGCCGACAGCCAGGTGGTGCGGTTGACCCGCATGGGCGATCTGGACATGGCCAAGCCGCCTTCGGCGCTGTCCACGCTGATGAAAAAGCTGCGCGGCGGCGGTTCGGAACCGGGGCGGCCGAAATCGGGCGAGCGCCAGATGGCCATGCTGCGCCGCCTGCCCAAGATCCTGAAGTTCCTGCCCGGCAAGGCGCAGGACCTGCGCGCCTGGTTCCTGTCGATGCAGTATTGGCTGGGCGGGTCCGACGACAACATCGAATCGATGCTGCGGTTTCTGGTGGCCCGGTATGGCCGTGGCGGGCTGTGGAAATCCATCAAGGCCGCCGCTCCGGTGGATTACCCCGAGGTCGGCCTGTACCACCCCGATCTGGCCGGGCGCATCACCACCGACCTGCACCGCCTGCCGCACACGCCGGGGCGCCCCACGGTCGGGGTGCTGATGATGCGCTCCTACATCCTTGCCTCGGACACCGCGCATTACGATGCCGCGATCCGCGCGATGGAAGCGCAGGGTCTGAACGTGGTGCCGGGCTTTGCCGGGGGGCTGGACGGGCGCCCGGCGATCGACGCCTATATGCACGGCCGGGTCGATGCGCTGGTGTCGCTGTCGGGCTTCAGCCTTGTCGGCGGCCCCGCCTATAACGACAGCCCGGCGGCCGTGGCCGCGTTGAAGGCCCTGGACGTGCCCTATATCGCCGCGCATCCGCTGGAATTTCAGACGCTGGGCCAGTGGGCGGCATCGGCCGGCGGGCTTGGCCCGGTGGAAACCACCATGCTGGTCGCCTTGCCGGAAATCGACGGGGCCACCAACCCCACGGTCTTTGCCGGGCGCCACGGCGAGGAGGGCTGCGCCGGGTGCAAGCTTCGCTGCCAGCGTGAAGGGGGCGCCGAGGCCCGGTCGATGGCGCCGTGCCATGAACGGGTGGCCGTGCTGGCCGACAAGGTGGCGCGGCTGGCGCGGTTGCGCCGGGGTGAACGGGCCGGGCGCAAGGTCGGCATCGTGCTTTACGGGTTTCCGCCGAATGCAGGGGCGGTGGGCACGGCGGCCTATCTGTCGGTGTTCGAAAGCCTGCATACCATGCTGCACGCGATGCAGGCCGAAGGCTATGACCTTGTGGCGCCGGCCACGGTCGATGATCTGCGCGCCGCCGTGCTGCATGGCAACGCCGCCTATCACGGCATGCCGGCCAATGTGCATGCCTCGGTTTCCGCCGAGGCCATCGTCCGCGCCACGCCCTGGCTGGCCGAAATCGAGGCCGCGTGGGGCCCGGCGCCGGGGCGCGACCAGTCGGATGGCCGGTCGGTGTTCGTGCTGGGCGCGCGGTTCGGCAACGTGTTTGTCGGCATCCAGCCGGTGTTCGGATACGAAGGCGACCCGATGCGGTTGCTGTTTGAAAAGGGGTTCGCGCCCACGCATGCATTCAGCACCTTCTACCGCTGGATGCGCGAGGATTTCGGTGCCGATGTCCTGCTGCATTTCGGGATGCATGGCGCGCTGGAATTCATGCCGGGCAAGCAGGCGGGGCTGGGCGCCGGGTGCTGGCCGGACCGGCTGATCGGAGGCCTGCCCAACATTTACCTTTATGCGGCGAACAACCCCTCCGAGGCGTCTTTGGCCAAGCGGCGCAGCAACGCCATCACCGTCACGCACCTGACCCCGCCGCTCAGCCAGGCCGGGCTCTACAAGGGTCTGAACGAGTTGAAGGACACGCTGCGCCGGTGGCGGTCTGCCGCCCCGGACGCCCCCGACCGCGCCGACATGGAGGCGCTGATCGCCGAACAGGCGGCGGCCGTTGACCTGACCGGATCGGTGGACACGCTGTGGGCGCGCCTTCTGGAAACCGAAGAGGCGCTGATCCCCGACGGGTTTCACATTCTGGGCCGGGCGATGGACGCGGGCCAGATCGCCGCCTATGCCGACCAGATGGCCGCCAGCCCCGAGGCGATTGCCCGTGCACGGCTCGAACTGGCGAAGAATGGCGAAGTGGCCGCGCTGCTGCATGCGCTTGATGGCCGGTTCGTGGAGCCGGTGCATGGGGGCGACCTGATCCGCAGCCCCGACATCCTGCCCACGGGGCGCAACATCCATGCGTTTGACCCGTTCCGCATGCCCACCGCCTTTGCGCTGCGCGATGGCGCGGCACAGGCGCAGCGGTTGCTGGATACCCACGCCCGACTGCCGCAGACCGTGGCGCTGGTGCTGTGGGGGTCGGACAACATCAAATCCGACGGCGGCCCGATCGGGCAGGCACTGGCGCTGCTGGGCGCGCGGCCGCGGTTCGACAGCTATGGCCGCCTGAGCGGCGCCGAGCTTATTCCGCTGGCCGAACTGGGCCGCCCGCGCATCGACGTGGTGATGACGTTGTCGGGCATCTTCCGCGATCTGCTGCCGCTGCAGACCCGGCTGCTGGCCGAGGCGGCGTGGCTGGCTGCCACCGCCGAGGAACCGGCGGCGCAGAACTTTGTGCGTGCCCATGCGCTGGCCCATGCCGCGCGGACCGGCGACACGCTGGAGACCGCCGCGCTGCGGGTGTTTTCCAATGCCGAAGGCGCCTATGGCGCCAATGTCAACGTGCTGGTCGGGTCGTCCGCGTTTGGCGAGGAGGACGAACTGGCCGACGCCTACGAAGCGCGCAAGAGCTTTGCCTATGACCGCATGGGCAAGGCGATGTCGGCCAAGGGCGTGCTGCAAGGGGCGCTGGCCACGGTGGACGTGGCCTATCAGAACCTTGAATCGGTGGAACTGGGCGTCACCACGGTGGACCATTACTTTGACACGCTGGGCGGCATCGCAAGGGCGGTCAAGCGCGCGCGGGGCGGGCAGGACGCGGCGGTCTATATCGGCGACCAGACGCGCGGCACCGGCAAGGTCCGCACGCTGCGCGACCAGATCGCCTTGGAAACCCGCAGCCGCAGCCTGAACCCCAAGTTCTTCGAGGGCCTGCTGAAGCATGGCGCCGAGGGCGTGCGCCAGATCGAGGCGCAAGTGACCAACACGGTCGGCTGGTCGGCCACCACCGGCACGGTGGAGCCGTGGGTGTATCAGCGGCTGTCGGAAACCTTCGTGCTGGATGAGGCGATGCGGCGCCGGTTGACGGCGCTGAACCCGCAGGCCAGCGCGCGGATGGCGGGCAAGCTGCTGGAAGCGTCGAGCCGCAACTACTGGCAGCCCGACGCGGCGACGCTGGCGGCGCTGCAGGATGCGGCAGACGAAATCGAAGACCGGCTGGAAGGGATTGCGGCGGAATGACCCGGCCTTTTCCCTTGGCGCATCGTTGCGCCCCAGCCTGTGACCCCCGGTCGGCCGTGTCGGTGGAGGCCCCGGATCACGTCCGGGGCGGGGCCTTGCCTTCGGAACCCTGTGACATGATGAGAGGGACTGCGCTATGAGCCCGAGAGACGAAATTCCGAACCTGCGCGGGCAGGATGGCGAAGGCTCGGTGCAGGTGCATCTGGACCCGTCGATGAAGATCGAGAACACGATGGTGTTTTCGGTGTATGGCAAGGGCGGGATCGGCAAATCGACCACGTCCAGCAACCTGTCGGCGGCCTTTGCCAGCATGGGCAAGCGGGTGCTGCAGATCGGCTGTGACCCAAAGCACGACAGCACCTTCACCCTGACGGGCCGGTTGCAGCCCACGGTGATCGACATTCTGAAGGACGTGGATTTCCACGCCGAGGAACTGCGCCCCGAGGATTACGTGAGCATCGGCTGGGGTGGCGTGAAATGCGTGGAGGCGGGCGGGCCGCCTGCGGGCACCGGCTGCGGCGGGTATGTCGTGGGCCAGACGGTGAAGCTGCTCAAGCAGCATCACCTTCTGGAAGAAACCGATGTGGTGATCTTTGACGTGCTGGGCGATGTGGTGTGCGGCGGGTTTGCCGCGCCCTTGCAGCATGCCGACCGCGCGGTGATCGTGACGGCCAATGACTTTGACAGCATCTATGCGATGAACCGCATCATCGCGGCGGTGCAGGCGAAATCGGCCAACTACAAGGTGCGGCTGGCCGGGTGCATCGCCAACCGGTCGAAAGACACCGACGAGGTGGACCGTTTTTGCGACCGCGTGGGATTCAAGCGGATCGGGCACATGCCCGACGTCGATGCCATCCGCCGCAGCCGCCTGAAGAAAAAGACCCTGTTCGAAATGGATGCCGACGAGGACATCCTGGCCTGCCGCAAGGAATATCTGCGGCTTGCCAACGCCTTGTTGACGGGGGCCGAGGTTCCGATGCCGACGCCGCTGCCGGACCGGGAGATCTTTGAATTGCTGGGGTTCGATTGATGCGCGACGTCGCAGACCATTCGCAGGACTACCACGCCACGCGTGACCGGGTGGAAACCTACTTCGACCGCACGGCAACGGCGGTCTGGGACAGGCTGACCTCGGACGCGCCGGTGAGCCGTATCCGCGAGACGGTGCGGGCCGGGCGTGACACCATGCGCACGCTGATGTTGTCGCGGCTGCCGGCCGACCTGCGCGGCGCGCGGGTGCTGGATGCGGGCTGCGGCACCGGCGTCATGGCGGCGGAACTGGCGCAGCGCGGGGCCGAGGTGGTTGGCGTCGATATCTCGCCGCAGTTGGTGGACATTGCCCGCCGCCGCCTGCCCGCCGGTCTGGCCGGGCGGGTGGAGTTTCATGCGGGGGACATGCTGGACGCGGGGCTGGGCGGGTTTGACCACGTCGTCGCGATGGACAGCCTGATCTATTACGGTCCTGCCGATCTGGCCGCGGCGCTGGCGCGGCTGGCCGCGCGCGCGCCGCAGGTGGTGTTCACCGTGGCGCCGCGCACGCCGTTGCTGATGGCGTTCTGGGGCGTCGGGCGGATGTTTCCGCGCGCCGACAGGTCGCCCACGATGGTGCCGCATGCGCCGTCGCGGCTGGCGCGCGACGTGCCGGGGCTGGCGCCCGTGGGCCGCGTGTCGCGCGGGTTCTACATTTCGCACTGTCTGGAGGTTCGGCGGTGATCGCGACCCGGAACCTGCTCAAGCAAATCTCGCCGCGCTGGCTGCCCTTCGCGGATGCCGCGTCGGACGACCTCCCGCTTGGCCAGATCCTGCGCCTTTCGCTGTTCCAGCTTTCGGTCGGGATGGCGACGGTGCTGTTGTTGGGCACGTTGAACCGGGTGATGATCGTGGAGCTGTCGCTTGCGGCTTCGCTGGTGGCGATGATGATCGCGCTGCCGGTTCTGGTGGCGCCGTTCCGCGCGCTGCTGGGGTTCAAGTCTGACCACCACCGCTCCGCCATCGGCTGGAAGCGCGTGCCCTATCTGTGGTTCGGGTCGCTGTGGCAGTTTGGCGGGCTGGCGGTGATGCCGTTTGCGCTGCTGGTTCTGGGCGGCGACGTGACCCACAAGGTGCCCTTTGCCGGCGAGGTGCTGGCGGCGCTGGCCTTCATCATGACCGGCTTCGGGA
>JAUXPG010000133.1 GCA_030683915.1 Gemmobacter sp. | reverse complement strand
GAAAACCGCATGGGCCCGGTCAGATACACAGAGTTTCGGATACTCCCGACGCCCCTGGTTTTCGCACCCCCGATCTGATTGATCATTTGCCCATGCGGGTCATTGTCCTCCTCACATCTCCGACGCTCCAGCCAAGAACCGTTGCACAGTCAGCAGACGGCCCCCTTCGGAACCCTGTTATCGTCATCACGCACAAGCATCGCCCAGATCGTTCGCGCCATTTTGTTGGCCAAGGCGATGGCGACCAGCATCTTCGGCTTCTTCGCCAGCATGCGCGCTAACCACGACCCCGGCCGACCGCCGCAGCGCCCCTTCCAATGGACGACTGACATTGCTCCCACGATCAGCAAAGGTGGATATCGCGCTGGCCCATCTTCGACGTCCGGCCAAGCCTTTGTTTGCCACCGCTGGAATGCTGGCGTGGGACCAGGCCCAGCCAGGCGGCAAAGTCACGTGCTCTCTGGAACGTCTGCATGGCCGGGGCGAAGGTCTCGACCGCCATCGCGCAGATCGGGCCGATGCCCGGCATTCGCTGCAGTCTGCGGACTACATCACTGTCGCGTGCAGCAACCGCTATTCTATGTTCCAAAGCCGCAATCTGCGCGGATGTGTGTTCAATCTGATCAAGTCTGCCAGATGCCCCCGCAGCGCATTCACCAGCTGGGTGCGTTGGCCGACCAGAAGTTCGCGCGTCCGGAACAGCATAGCCCGGGATTGCTGCTCGACTGTCTTCAACATGACCGTGCGCATGGTCGGCCGCAGAGCCGCTTCGGTGATCGCCTCGGCGTCGGCCATGTCGTTCACGTAGATCGGCGGAATCAAGCGGACATCATGGCCGTAACTTGCCATCTGACGCCCCAATGATGCGCCGTGCCGCAAGCCTCCATCGCGACGACGCATGATGGTAGCGACGCCATGAACTTTGAAAACTGCGTCCGCGACAGCTTCTAGCGGAAGATCACGCGGCCATCCGGCCCTGCTCCATGCAACTGGAACACCTGCTTTGCCAGATCGATGCCGACAACGCTAACCTCTTCCATGGATGCCTCCCCCCGCTGTGGTGACTTCAGCATCACCATTCTGGCACATCGCGATGCCGTCGGGCGGGGGCATCCACACCATCAAAAGGGACCCCCCTTGTGGCGTCGAGATCAGGGCTTGAGCCGACGGAACTGATCACAGAGTGGAGGCGGGTCAGGCCTTGATCGGGTTCAGGCGCGGTTTTGACGCGCTAGGACTTCGGTAACGGGGCCGTCTCAGTCAAGTGTCTTTGTGCATGCGGTACGGGACGCCCAAGGGCGGGTTTGATCATCGGATCATCTTGAGCCGCCCTGCCATCGCCTCGGCCTTCGTCTGAGATCACCCCGGGTGCATGCTTCGGTCCGTGGTCAACGTGCTTCGCGCGGCGCCGTCCAGCCTACTCCCATCGCCCGGCCGGAAAGCAACGGAACAGACGTCGATAATTCCGGCGAGGCGCCCGATCCGAGGGCGCTTCTACGCTATTACGCGGCCACACAGCGGCGCGATCTGCGCGGCTCGGTCGAGGCGTTTCCGGACCAGCATGGCACGAAATGGCATCTTTTCAACGCCCATGGCCCATGGTGGGACGGCCGTGACACCTCGATTCCCGCAAGCCTCTTGGAGCCCGGCTTCCGGCAGGCGTTGGCCGAAGCCGGAGGCAAGGGGGCAGCGGCGGCGGGCTGGCCAATCGAGGTCTTCAAGGATGCGACCGGCACGCTTTGCCTCCCGCCTCTGCTGTTGCCAGTGGACTGGCGGCTTGCGGGCGACCGGTTGACCTTTCGCGCCGACCGGGTGCAGCCCGCGCTGAACCCGGCCCTGGTGCGCCCCATCCGCCGGTTGATCGGACTAGGGGAAGAAGCACTCATGCGTGCGCTTGATCCGGGTGAGGACGACGCGGGCCTTGCGGTTTCGGGCCGTCGGCTGGCACACCTGCTGGCCAGGATCGGCGGTGGCGGTCTTGCCCCCGGGGCGCTTGCTGCCGACATGGCGTTGTCGGGCGAGGGGCTGCGCAATGCGGCGGCACTATTCCTGCCGGACGAGGCATCGTTCACCCCGCGCTTGGCGCAGGATCTGGACCGATTGGCTGACTGGCCTCGCGAATTGCAGGAACAGCGCTTTCGGGCCTGCTGCCGGTGAAGCAAGCGGTCGGACTCGCGCGGCTGGCCGATCCGGTACAGCTTTCAGCCTTAACGGACCGGCAGTTCGTGGGCTGGGCTGGCGATCCGCCCGGCCGCGACGCTTGACCGCGCCGACTTCGATGTCTGCGCTCGGGCGATGACGCTGGCGCTCGGTACCGATGGCGCAGCACTTTCCGAAGCACTCTCGACTATGGCCAGTTTTATCGAAGACGTGCTGAGCACCGGGGGCGAAGCATGAAACGTTTGGTCGGCCTTGACCTAAACGGCCGTTTCGACCTAGCCGCGCGCGAATGGGCCGCCGACGGCGAGGACGAGGACGACGGCTCCGCACCGGTGGCGCGCCTGATCCGCGGCGGAACGCGGCCGCAGTGGTCGCCACGCTGGATGGCCGCCGGGTCGCCAGGCCGCAAGCCGGACTCGCGCCGCACGGGCGTGGCGATGGCTGGGGCGATCGTTTGGGCAAGGCCGAACGTCGCCGTTCGCTTGCCGCGGCGATGGACCGCCACGGACTGGGTCAATTTGATCCAGATGATATACGCGCCGCCCGACAGGCACTGGCGCGCGAGGCCGATGGTATAGTTGCTGCGGTGCCAGACCAACCCCGTTTCGACGAAGCCGCCCAGGCTGGGTTGATCGCCGCCTTGTCTCTGCCGCGCAGCCCGACGCGGCTCTTGTGGCGGCCGGTCGCGGCCTTCCTCGATCTGATGAAACAGGGGCTGATCGACCGCGCTGCGCCCGGGCGGCGCTACCGTATTCCCATCCACGCCGGCGCCGGGATCGAGGATCAGATTCTGACCCTGCGCGCCGACCCCGACCATCCCGGCCACCACGCCCCGCAGCGCGACGGGCTGGGGCAACTGCATGGGTTATTGGGGCTCGATGCGCTGTTCGAGCGGGCCGATGCGCAGGTGCGCGCGGCCCAATCCCGGCCTGCCTTGGGCTCGGTGCGAGCCCTCGCGACTTGGCCAGCGGCTGGTAACTGGTGAAGTCAAGGCCGACGCAACCGAGGTGCTGCGCCACCGCAATGGTGGCTGGCTGCTGGCCCGCGCACCCGCGCCTTTGCCAGCGGAATTGGGCCTTAGCCGAGCCGAGTTACCGTTACCGCCCGAGAGCGTGGAAGCAACATTCCTGTGTACCGCGCTTTCGCCGCCCCTTGCCGACGTCCTCGCTCGGTCGCTGTCGCGCCGCTTGGGCCCCGTGATCTTAGCGGGACCCGAGACCGTGGCCCGGGGCTATCGCGCGACAATCTGGATGAGACGCGCGCGTCAATCTGGATGAGATTCTACGTCGCGGCAGAATTGACGGTATCACCCTGATTGTCGCTGGCAAGAGCGTTGCCGCGGTTTGATTGACGCTCCGCGACAATCTGTGGCG
>JAUXPG010000052.1 GCA_030683915.1 Gemmobacter sp. | reverse complement strand
GGGGGGGGGGGGGGGGGGGGCGCCCCCCCCCCGGAACCCCCCGCCTCAAGGGGGCTGTTGGCCCCCCTGAGAAACCCCGAAAAGGCGCTTGGCAAGCGGGCGGGTAGGTGGCCGGACCGTGATCGGCTGTGGCGCGGCCATGGGCAGGCGCAAAGCCACACAGCGCCGAACTGGAGCGAAGCTTACCGTTGAGACGGTGGGGCTGCGCTGAACTGCGACGTGTCCTCGAAGCACAGCGAAAAATGCCCACGAAACCGAAACCGCGCGCCACCGTGCGGTTGCAACAGACTGCGGCCGCGTCAGTGGGGCGGACGCCGGCGCCGGTCCTACCGGGCAGGACGCCGCTGTGGTGTCGCTTTTCCGCCTGCTGGCCGCCCGCCCCGTCACAAGGACGGCGCGGGTGCCCCTTCACCGTTTCGCAAGATCAGCCGACCTGAAGCACGATCTTGCCGATATGCGTGCCGCCTTCCATGCGGGCATGTGCGTCGGCGGCCTGGTTCAGCGGAAAGGTCTGGTCCATCACCGGGGCGATGCGACCATCGGCCAGCAGCGGCCAGACGCGCGCCTCCAGATCGGCGGCGATGCGGGCCTTGGCCTCCACCGACTGCGGGCGCAGGGTGGACCCGGTGATCGTCAGCCGACGGGCCATCACTTCGGCAAAGTTCAGCTCCACCTTCGGCCCGGTCAAAAAGGCAATCTGCACCAGCCGCCCGTCATCGGCCAGCGCGCGCACGTTGCGCGGCAAATAGCTGCCGCCGACCATGTCGAGGATCAGATCGGCGCCGCCTGCCTCTTTCAGCACCGGCACGAAATCCTCGGCCCGGTGGTTGATGGCGCGTTCGGCGCCGAGCTTCATGCACACGTCGCATTTCGCATCGGTGCCCGCCGTCGTGAACACCCGTGCGCCAAAGCTGCGCGCCAGTTGGATGGCGGTGGTGCCGATGCCCGAGGTGCCCCCATGCACCAGAAACCGCTCGCCCGCTTTCAGCCGCCCGCGCAGGAACACGTTGGTCCAGACGGTAAAAAAGGTTTCGGGCAGGCAGGCGGCCTCGCGCAGGGACAGCCCGGCAGGCACGGGAAGCGCATGGTCGGCTGGGCAGGTGACGTATTCGGCATACCCGCCTCCGGGCAGCAGGGCGCAGACCGCATCACCCAGCTTCCAGCGGCTGACGCCCTGACCCACCGCCACGACATGCCCCGAAGCTTCCAGCCCCGGCAGGGGCGAGGCGCCCGGCGGCGGGGCATAGGCGCCCGCGCGCTGAAGCGCGTCGGGACGGTTCACCCCGGCAAAGGCGACACGGATCAGGATGTCGCCATGCCCCGGCACCGGCAGCGCGCGGGTGGCCGGCTGCAACACCTGCGGCCCGCCGGGGGCGGTGATCTCCACCACGCGCATGGTTTCGGGCAGGTCGGCGATCATGCGGGTCATGCGGCGTCTCCGGTGCGGGGTGCCTTGACGGCGGATGCGATGCGGGCCTGCAGGGCCATCAGCGGGCGGGTCAGCGGGTTGTCCCGCAGCTTGGTCTTGGCGCTTTCCAATGCCATGACCCCAGCGATGCGGCGGTCAAGGAACTCGCGCGTGGCCGACAGGTCGGGCGTGTCGTCGCCCAGCCAGTAAAGCACGGTCGCCGCATAGACCCCCGAAAGCATCGCGCGCTTGGAATACCAGTTTAGATCGTCCGAGGTATCGCCCAGCGCGGTCCAGACCGTATCGGCGGTCTGCCAGATCGCGCGCGCACCGTCGCCGGCCAGATGCGGCAGGGCGAACAGCGCGGTGGCACGGCGCACCACCTCGCGGTCGCCCGCCGCGTCAAGCCGCTGCATCACCGCAAAGGCCACGCGGTCGCTGAAGCGCATCGCGGACAGGTCGGCGGCCGCCAGCCTGCGGCGCAACTCGGCGTCGCCCATCGCATGGGCGGCCAGGGCCAGATCGACCGGGCCGCGCGGGCAATGCACCCGTGCCAGCGATTCGGCCACGCCCGCATCGGCGCAGGCGGCGCGAAACGTGGTTTCGGACCAGCCGTCGAAAGGCACGTGCAGCAGCGCGGCCTGTGCCAGCTTTTCGGTGATCTCGTGCATCGCGGACTCCTGTTTTGCCGGGACCAAAGGTAGACAAGCCGGGCGCACTATGCTAGGCCCCGCCAGCCTGCACGTAACGTGCAACTTCAACTTGGAAAGGTGGTGAAAACCACATGCAGGTCAGCGTTCGCGACAACAACGTCGATCAGGCCCTTCGGGCTCTGAAGAAAAAGCTCCAGCGCGAAGGCGTCTTCCGTGAAATGAAGCTCAAGCAGCATTTCGAGAAGCCTTCCGTCAAGAAAGCGCGGGAGAAAGCCGAAGCCGTCCGCCGGGCGCGCAAACTCGCGCGCAAGAAGGCTCAACGCGAAGGCGCTCTCTGAGCGACGTGCGAAGCTGGACGGGGTAACCCGTCAGTGGCGAACCCCCGGGGCGGAAGCCCGCGGGGGTTTTTCATTTTGCAACAAGGGGTTGCGGCTGGCCGGCTTTGCCTTCGCGCCCGGTCTGGTTGAAACGGGCGGTGCAAGTGACCATTTCGGCTGGGTAACATTGAAAGGCCCACCCATGCTGCATGTCGATATTCCCACCCCTTCGCAATTGCAAAAGCTGATGTCCGCGCGGGGCGAGGCGCATGTCTCCTTCTATCTGCGCACGACGCCCGAGACCCAGAACATCGGGCAGGCGCGGACCGAACTGGGCAATCTGCTGAAAACGGCGGTTGCACAGCTTGAGGCGGCAGACACCCCGAAACGGACGATCTGGCCGATCGAGGAACAGGTGGGCGACCTGCTGGATGACGATGAGTTCTGGCGATTCCAGGCCAACAGTCTGGCCGTGTTCGTGACTCCGGGGTCGCTGCGGTCGTTCCGATTGCCGACCCGCCTGACCGACATGGTGCAGGTCGCGGACCGCTTCCACGTCAAGCCGCTGTTGCGCGCGGCTTCGGTCGGGGCGCATGCCTTCGTGCTGGCCCTGGCGGAAAACGAGGTGCGCCCATCAAGACCAGCCCGGTGCGCCTGAGCCCCGGCGATCTGGCCGACGCGGCCCGCCCGATTCTCGACGGGCTTCAGGCCGGGTTGGTGCAAGAGGCGCACGCGCTGTTCTCCGCGCGCGAAAACGACGGGCGCGCGACCACGCAGGTGGCGCGGGCCGCACGGGCCGCGACCTTTGGCGCGGTGGAAATCCTGTTGGTTGACATCGACGAGGTTCTGCCCGGCACGGTCGACGATGCGACCGGCGACGTGACCTTTGCCAAGGAAGACAGCGCACAGACCTATGGTGTGGTCGATGAAATCGCGGCCCGCGTGCTGCAATCCGGCGGCAGGGTCATGGCGGTACGGCGCGACGAGATTCCACAGGCGGCGTCTCTGGCCGCGATCCTGCGCTACGCCGTCTGACCGCGCCCGGCCGACGTGCGGCGCAGGCCGCAGGTCGGCGGCTGTGGAATGTCGCCCGATCCCGGAGGTGTGCAAGGCGCGCCCCGGGGCGCGTCCATTTTTTTCCTTGGCAATCCCGTCGCCGCCGGTATAGTCCGAGCCCATGACACGGGATGCACATATCGCCATAGCCTGCGGGGCCACTGCCCTGCCGCTGCCCCGTGGTCTGCTTCTCCTTAGCTGCCTCTGAGCGTGCCTTTGGGCGCGACCGCTCGGAGGTGACCAGCGCCCAGGACCAGCAAGCAGACAGCCAAGGAATACACGCCATGACCGACAAGACCACGCAACCCCGCGTCCTGATTCTTGACACCACGCTGCGCGACGGCGAACAGTCGCCCGGCGCCACCATGACCCACGATGAAAAGCTGGAAATCGCCGGCCTGCTGGACGAAATGGGCGTCGACATCATCGAGGCCGGGTTCCCGATAGCCTCTGAGGGCGATTTTGCCGCCGTCGCCGACATCGCCCGCAACAGCCGCAATTCCACCATCTGCGGCCTCGCGCGGGCCAACATCGCCGACATCGACCGCTGCTGGGATGCGGTGAAACACGCCCGCAGCCCGCGCATCCATACCTTTATCGGCACGTCGCCGCTGCACCGCGCCATTCCCAACCTGACCATGGACGAGATGGCCGAGCGTATCCACGCCACGGTCACCCATGCGCGCAATCTGTGCGACAACGTGCAGTGGTCGCCAATGGATGCGACCCGGACCGAACACGATTATCTGTGCCGCGTGGTGGAAATTGCGATCAAGGCCGGGGCCACCACCATCAACATCCCCGATACCGTCGGTTACACCTACCCGATGGAATCGGCCAAGCTGATCCGCATGTTGCTCGAACGGGTGCCGGGGGCCGACAGCATCATCTTCGCCACGCACTGCCACAACGATCTGGGCATGGCCACCGCCAACAGTCTGGCCGCGGTCGAGGCCGGGGCGCGCCAGATCGAATGCACCATCAACGGTCTGGGCGAACGGGCCGGCAATACCGCGCTCGAAGAGGTGGTGATGGCCCTGCGCGTGCGCAACGACATCCTGCCTTACCGCACCGGCATCGACACCACCAAGATCATGCACCTGTCGCGCCGGGTCTCCACCGTGTCGGGCTTTGCGGTGCAGCCCAACAAGGCCATCGTGGGCAAGAACGCCTTTTTGCACGAGTCGGGCATCCACCAGGACGGTGTGCTCAAGAACGTCGAGACGTTCGAGATCATGCGCCCCGAAGACATCGGCCTCTATGCCAAGAACATCGCGATGGGCAAGCATTCAGGCCGCGCCGCGCTGCGGTCCAAGCTGCGCGAGCTGGGCTTCGAACTGGCCGACAACCAGCTTTACGATGTCTTCGTGCGGTTCAAGGCGCTGGCCGACCGCAAGAAGGAAGTCTATGACGACGACCTGATCGCCTTGGTGGCCGATCAGGCAGCGAATGCCGAAAATGACACCATCCAGTTGAAATCGCTGCGCGTGGTCTGCGGCACCGCGGGCCGGGCCGAAGCCGACATGGTGCTGACCATCGACGGCGCCGACCACACGACCGACGCCACCGGCGACGGCCCGGTGGACGCCGCGTTCAATTGCGTCAAGGACCTGTGGAAACACAAGGCCCGGCTGCAACTCTATCAGGTGCATGCCGTCACCGAAGGCACCGACGCGCAAGCCACCGTCTCCGTCCGGCTGGAAGAGGACGGCCGCATTGTCACCGGGCAGGCCGCAGACACCGACACCATCGTGGCCAGCGTCAAGGCCTATATCAATGCGCTGAACCGTCTGGTCGTGCGCCGGGCCAAGACCGGGCCGGGCGACGACGTGAAAATGGTGAACTACCGCGACAGCGTGTGACCCTCACAGCGCGGGCAGGGAAGGGCGCAGCTCCCCCCGCCCGCGCCCCGCAGTCGCGGCCAACCGGACGGCTGCTGACGGCCAAAAGCATCGCTTGCCAATGCCGGTGTTTTCCCTGTTTGATCGCGGCGTTGCCCGCAGTGGGACGGGCAGGGGGAACAGACGATGACGGACGCGCGGCGGCGGATTTGGGGCTGGTATTTCTTTGACTGGGCAAGCCAGCCCTATCATACGCTGCTCGTGACCTTTGTCTTTGGGCCCTATTTCGCCTCGGTCGCATCCGAGTATTTCATGGGCAGCGGCCTGACCGA
>JAUXPG010000026.1 GCA_030683915.1 Gemmobacter sp. | reverse complement strand
CGAGATCGCCTTCTTCCCGCCGATGACGGGGGGTTGATTCAGATGAATCATCCCCTTTTTACCTCAGACGAACTGCCCCGCTATGCCCGCCACATCGCCCTGCGCGAGATCGGTGGTCCGGGGCAGGCCAGACTGAAACGGGCCTCGGTGCTGGTTGTCGGCGCGGGTGGGTTGGGCGCGCCGGTGCTGATGTACCTCGCTGCGGCGGGGGTGGGCCGGATTACGGTGGCGGATGATGACCGGGTATCGGTGTCCAACCTGCAACGGCAGGTGATTCACAGCCAGGAAAGGCTGGGCATGACCAAGGTCGAATCGGCCCGCATTGCCATGGCGGGGATCAATCCCTTTGTCACCGTGACGGCAGTCGAAGAACGACTGAACGCATGTAACGCCGAGCAACTGGTCGCGGGACAGAATTTGGTGATCGACGCCACCGACAACCTTCCCGCTCGCCACCTGTTGAACGCTGCCTGCGTGGCCGCCCGGATCCCGCTCCTGTCAGGCGCAATCAGCCAGTGGGAAGGCCAAGTGACGCTGTATGATCCCGCCCGGGATGGCCCCTGCCTCTCCTGCCTTTTTCCGGTGATCCCTGCCGAGGGGCTGGCGCCTGACTGCGCTAGCGCAGGCGTCATGGGCGCGCTGCCGGGCATCATCGGCAGTATGCTGGCGGCCGAGGCGATCAAGCTGATCGCGGGTGCCGGGCGCAGCCTGCTTGGGCGGCTTTTGTTGCAGGATGTGCTTTGGGGTGAAAGCCGGGAAATCGCGGTGCACCGGCGAAAGGACTGCCCCGTCTGCCGTGCAATCCAAGGAGCGGAAGCATGACCCTGACCCATTTCGACGCCGAAGGCCGGGCGCATATGGTCGATGTGTCGGACAAGCCGTCCACCGACCGTATGGCCATCGCTGAGGCCATAGTGCGGATGACGGCGGAGACGCTTGCCTACGTCACCGAAGGTCGGGCGAACAAGGGCGATGTGCTCGGCGTTGCGCGGTTGGCGGGGATCATGGCGGCGAAGCGTACGGCCGACCTCATCCCGCTTTGCCACCCGCTGCCGCTGACCCACGCCGCCGTGGATCCGGTGGCCGACCCGACGCTTCCGGGGGTGCGGATCCGCGCGACAGTCAGGACTTCTGGTGTGACGGGGGTTGAAATGGAGGCTTTGACGGCGGCTTTTGTTGCCGCGCTTACGGTCTATGACATGCTCAAGGCGGTGGAAAAGACCATGGTGATCGATGCCGTGCGGCTTGTGCTGAAGGATGGCGGCACGTCGGGCCGCTTCGTCGCGCAGGAATTGGCGGCAGAGGGGAACGCATGAGACTCGCACATGTCAGCGTCGACGGAAGGGGCGAAACGGATCGTTTCCTCGCAGCCGTCGCCGGGAAACTGGAAGCAGAAGGCATTCGCCTGGCTGGGGCGGTGCAGACCAATCTGGTGCGTGCAGACCGCCCCAAATGCGACATGGACCTGCGCGTACTACCGGACGGGCCAGTCGTGCGGATCAGCGAAGATCGCGGCGCGGCGGCGCGCGGCTGCATGTTGAACCACGGTGCTTTGGAGCAGACTGTGGCCGAAGTCACGCGGAGGTTGGACGGGGCCGAGATTCTGATCGTCAACAAGTTCGGCAAGGCCGAGTCCGAGGGACGTGGGCTGGTCCCGGTGATCTCCGAGGCGCTGATGCGGGGTATGACCGTTTTGGTCGGGGTGAACGGGCTGAACCTGCCGGCTTACCTCACATTCGCGGCCGGCTTGTCCGAGATGCTGCCCGCGAACGAGGCCACGGCAACCGCTTGGTGCCGGGCGGGTGTGCGTCACCAAGCGCAGAGCATTTGTCGCGAAATGTGATCCCGTCGCGCTATCTCTGGGCGATGGACGCTGGACCTTGTCTTTCAGACCACCCAGAAGGAGGCCGCATGATCCGCCCACCACATCTACGGACACCCACCGCGCTGCGACTGAACCACCAACCCGTCCGCGCCTACCCGTACCAACTGGCTGATTCCGTGGATACCGCGTTCGGGGATGCGATGCCAAGAATCTGGAGCGCGTAACCAATCCGCTGCGCCGGATCCATACCCGACCCCGGCCGCCTACGGCGGGGTCGGCTCGCGTCAGCCCGTTGGCCTTATCGCGATTGCGCTTCGAGGAAATCCAGCATCTGCGCTGGGTCGGGCAGGCCGGCCTCCTTGGCCTTTGCGATCCACGCCTGACGCACAGGAAGGATCTTCTCCTTGATCGCTGCGGCAAGTTCGGGGCTGGCATCCTCTAGTGCGATATTTGCGCTGGTTGCGAACGCTCTTTCGTCCAGATCGACCTTGTGCATGGCGGCCCCGGCGCGCTCCGCCATGGCGGCCCCGGAGACCTCGAGGATCGCCTTGCGGTCGGCATCGGAGATGCGGTTCCAAGCCGATTTGTTCATCGCAACGAGCATATGCGTTGCACCCAGTCCGCCCGGAACGAGCGTCATTTGCTTGATGACGCCTTCCAGACGGAAGGATTTGAGGACGTCGACGGGAAAGACGCCGCCATCGATCACGCCACCTGCGGCAAGTTCGTAGACCTCCGACATTGGTTTGGAAACCGGCACTGCGCCCAGGTTTTCCAATCCGGCGGTCATCGCCGGACCGGGGGTGCGCAACTTGAGGCCCTGAAAGTCAGCAACAGTCTGGACTTTTTTCTTCGTCGTGGCGACATGCGCAGCGTTGCTGGAGAAGACGCCCACAACATGAACCTCGGAGGTTTCTCCGGTCGGCTGAATGAACGTCTCGAAGGCCTTCCAGGACGCGGGGCTGCGCTTTGACATGTCGTCGCCGATGAAAGCCTGCTCCAGTCCTTCGAACACCGGAAACCGTCCGGCAGTATAGCTGGGCACGATCAGCGACATGTCTGCCAGCCCGTCGGCGACCACATCATATTGACCGAGGACAGTACCGACCGGTTTGGGTAGCATCTCGACCTTGACGCGGCCTTCGGTGACGCGTTCAACGTCAGCGATCCACGGTTTGATGACGTGTTCCGTCACGCCGAAACCTGCCGGAAGCCAGTTCGAGTACCGCAATGTCACGTCTTGGGCCGACACCATTGTTGCGGTACCGGCAAGGGCGCACCCGACAGCCAGTCCCGAAGCCATAGCTCTGAGAAACTTCACAGCAACCTCCCTATTGATTGTAAGAGTATGGTACGCTTTCTAACCATTTTGTGCAACGACATCCTGTCGATGCAGCCACGTAATGCGCTGCGTGCGTCAGGCTGCGAGCCAGTTGCGCAGCAGCCGGACAACCGGATGTTTTCTTTGGCGCGCTGGGTCTGTAACCCGAGCCCCGCGACGCGACAGTCCAGTGTAAACCGCTTTGACGAACCGGCGCGAACTGAGCCGGCAACCCGCCCGCTTGCATGCAGCAGACGGAGTAATGCTGATGCTGCGAATCGCTCCGTTAAGTCAGCGCGCGGGGTGTGGCGGAACCGGACTGCGTTGCCAACTTCCTGTTGCAGATATAATAAACAAAACGTATCGTACGCTGTGTAACTTGTTTGGGCAGACCTCGTCGCGGCCCCTTTGTTCGCGGTGACGTTCTGACTCCGTCGGCGGCTTGGGCAGACACGCGCGACCGTGCGGTGAGCATGTTTGGCAAGGTGGTTCTGCCGCCACGTCAAG
>JAUXPG010000018.1 GCA_030683915.1 Gemmobacter sp. | reverse complement strand
CATGAACACCGCCGTCACCTCCTGCTGGCCTGCCGACGATTGCCGGTCGCCCCGCTTGCCTGCGATCTGGTCGATGTCGTCGATGGTGCCGAAACCAATCACCGCAGGGTCGAGAATGTTCGATATGAACGATTTCGCGTTCTGGCCGGACTTGCCCTGATAGCTGTCGATCTGATCAATGCTGAAATTTTGATAGCGGAACGGGTAGCCGGCCGCCTTGCAATAGTCGTGCAGCAGGCCTGCCATCATCTGGATCAGCGTGGTTTTGCCGGTGCCCGGCGCACCGTCGCCCATGAAGGTAAAGATAAAGCCCCCCAGTTCGGCAAAGGGGTTCAGCTTGCGGTCGAAATCGTAGGCCATCAACATTTTCGACAGCTTCATCGCCTGATACTTGGCGATATGGTTGCCGATCACGTCCGACGGTTTCTTGAACGCCATGGTCAGCGTGGTGCCGCGCGCCTTTCGCGCCGGGGTGAAACCGGCGATGGTCAGGCCATCGGCCTCGACCTTCCAACTGGATGCGGTAAATGCGGCCAGCCGGGGCGCGGCATCGGCACGCGATTGCGCTTTGGCCATCAACCCTTCGGCAAATGCAGAAAGGGTGGCCAGAAGCCGGGAGTCATCGGTGGCAAAGGCCGCGATGTCCTGATCCAGTTCCCACAGCACCCCCTGCACCGCGAGCGCGGCGTTGTCGGTCAGCACTTCGTCAACGCCGCCGATGTCCACCGTCGTCTCGGTCAGATGCGGGGCGATCAGGAACGCCAGCGCATTGGCAAAGCTGTGCAGCACCACCAGCGATTCGGCGGCCAGAAGTTCGGTGAATTCCGCGCGGCGGGAGTCGGGCAGACGGGTTTCAAGGTTGGCCTTTTTCTGTTCGGCAAGCCCGGTGCGGTCGGCAAAAGTTTCGCCCATTGCAAGCGCGATGGCGAGGGCGCGGCGCAAGGACTGCCCGGCGGTGGCGGTGGCGGGCGTCGGCAGTCCGTCGTCGGTCGCCGCGTCAAGCCGTTCCAGCAGGCGCACGGCCCCCGGCCGCGCGGTGGGCCGGGTGACCAACCCCGGCATGGTGGACCGGAACCGCGAGGCACGGGCCGGGATGCCCGGCGAACGTTCGGCCGGCACGGGTTCGGCGCGCGGGGATGCCAGACGCGGGGCATGGTCGAACCCTTGCAGCAGGCCCAGCGCAGCCGGGTAATGGGCGCGGATCAGGGCTTCGCGCAATTCCATGGTGTCGCGGGGGGTGGACATGGCACGAATTCCTCTGGTTCGGTCGGGTGGCTGGCCCCGGGGCGCTGCCCCGGACCCCGGGATATTTGGTTCAGAGCGAAAGGACGGGCATCGGTCAGCGCACTTTGAGCACTTGGCCCGATGACGAGACGACAAAGCGCGTCACATCCCGAAAGCCGGGTGGGTTGCGGTCGGCCAGCACCTGGTAGGGGCGTTCTGGCAGGATGACGAAGCGCCCGGTGGCAGTGGCGCCGGTTTCGGCGCCGCGCCCTGCGAAAGGATCCAGCGCGAAGATCTGCCGCTCAGCACGCGAGAACCAGCCGGTTTTTTCCATCTGGCGGCCCGACGTTTCAAGCCGCTCAAGCGTCCAGACCAGCGCCCAATCCTGCCCTTCGGGCGCGCGCGCCTCGGCCAGGACTTCGCCGATGGGGCCGGACTGCAGGGTGAAGGCGCTGGAATACATCGGGCCAAGGTGCAGCCGCTTGAGGCGCAACGGGTGCAGATCGTCGAAATCGGTGTCGAAGCCCTGGGCGATGGTCAGAAGCTTCAGCCCGTTCAGGGATTGCGCCATCAGGTGCGACTGCACGGCGGGCCATCGGCGTTCGTCAGTGGGCAGGGGGGTGCGGCCCGTATCCTCAAGCTCCAGCAGATAGACCACCGGCAGGTTGACCAGCGTGTCATAGACCGCCCAACTGAGCAGCCAGCGGCGGCGGCCCTTGTCCTCGGCCAGCCATTGCGCCTGAACGTCGTTGCGCGCCAGAAACAGCCCGCCCTGCACCAGCATCTGATAATAAAGCCGTTGGGACAGCGCGTATTGCAGCGCGGTCGGAATGGTCTGATCGCCGACGATCTGGCGGATCATGCGGTCCTTCAGTTCGGCTTCGGCCGGCATGCCATCAAGGTGCTGAAGCGCCTGTGCCGCGTCGTTGGCCATGAACAGCAGTTCCGATGCGACCGGAAAGCCGCTTTCGTGCCGGTCGAACGCCAGCCGCGCGCGCAGGCCGGGCCCTTCGGCCCGCCCGGTCATCAGATATTTCAAAGACAGCGCGCGAAAACTGCGGCCCAGCGCCTCCAGATAGCCGCCAAGCAGGCGGATTTCCGGGCGGGTGAACAGGCCGTCGCGTTCCAGTTCCGCTGCGACGCCGGGCATGTGCGCGGTGATGCGATCGAACTTGGCAAAATAGCGGCGCGCGGTCAGGTCGTCATAAAGTTCGGTATGGTCAGGCGCAGGTTCGGCCATGGGGCAAGGTCATTCCTGCCCGTAGAGATTTTTGTCGTGTTTCTCGACAATCTTGGCGAAGCGGCGCGCGAAGCGTTCGTCTGCCTTGGCCTTCTGTTCCAGCACCTTGCGGGCAAACACCATATGATCCTCATGGCTTTCGAGCATCGAAGCCATGCGGTCATTGGTGGCAGAGGCGATGGCCGCCATTGCCGCCTGCGCCTCTTGGTCGGTTTTGACGCCGATTTCGTTGATCCGGTGTGCAACGTCCTGTTGCTGGGCGGTCTTGAGCGATTTTGACAGCGCATCATAAAGCACCACGCGCTGCTTGGTGTCGGTCTGCAACTTGTTGATGAGCACAAGCTGTGTGGCGGCCTGATTGGTCAGGCTGTCCACCCAGGTCTTGCCGGTTTCGATGTAGCGTTCCAGTGTCTGGCTTTTGGCCAGCATCACCTGTTCGTCTTGCACCAGCGCGTTGTACCGGGCGTTCAGCGCGGCAAGATCGGTTTCCAGCTTGGTGCGCGCTGCCGCGTCCTGCTCCATCGAGATGCGGTTTTCCAGTTCGATGATGCGCGGGTCCATCGCCGCGATTTCGGTGCGGACGGCTTCCAGCGTGCCCACGGTGGTTTCGCGGTCGGTCAGCGTGTCGGCCAGATTGTCCTCGACACGGGCCTTCTGGGTGTTGAGCAGATCAAGCTGCCCTTGCAGCAGGCGCACGATCACATCGGATTTCGCGATCAGGTCCTGAAGCTTGCTGTCGATGCTGGCCGTCCGCATGCGTTCCTGCCGCATCGATTGCGACTTGCTACGCGAAAAGATGCCGATGAACGTTTCCATCCCGGTCTTGGACCGCATCTCGTCAAAGTCCTTGGAGAACCCGGCGGTCACATCATCCAAGCCCATGATGAGTTCGGCGATGTTGGCATTCATCAGTTCGGTATGCTGGTGGACATCCTGCAGGGTGGCGTTTTCGATGTCGATATCGGGCACGCCTTGCGCGATTTTGCTGCGCGCCTCTTCGACCCGCGCGGTGATCGCGGAAATCTTCGCCTGTGCCTTGGATATTTCCTGTTCGCTCTGGCGGATCGCTGCGTTGAAATCGGCCATCTGGCACCCCCTGCGCGGAAATCGGTAGACTCTATCTGGGGATGTTATGGCAAATTACATCCCCCCCGTCATCCGGTTTCGGAACCCGGCGCCGATGCGCGGACGCTCTTGCAGGGCGCGCGCATCTGGCGCAACCTGACTGCATGACCGAAGACCGCATCCTTGCCGAAATCACCGCCCGTCGCGCCGACCTGATTGCGTTGACGCAAGGGCTTATCCGCATTCCCACCCTGAACCCGCCGGGGCGCAATTATCGCGAGATCTGCGATTATCTTGCCGCCCGTCTTGGGCCTGCCGGGTTCACGCTGGAGTTCATCCGCGCGCACGGTGCGCCGGGCGACAGTGACACTTACCCGCGTTGGAACCTGCTGGCCCGCCGTGAAGGCACCGGGCCGGGGGACTGCGTGCATTTCAACAGCCACCACGATGTGGTGGAGGTTGGCCACGGCTGGACGCGCGACCCCTTCGGGGCCGAGCTGGACGGCGGGCGCATCTATGGGCGCGGATCGTGCGACATGAAGGGCGGGCTGGCCGCCAGCATCATCGCGGCCGAGGCCTTCATCGCGGCCTGCCCCGATTTCAACGGCGCCATTGAGATTTCGGCCACAGCGGACGAGGAATCGGGCGGGTTCGGCGGCGTGGCCTATATGGCCGAACGCGGGTATTTCAGCCCCGAGCGCGTGCAGCATGTCATCATCCCCGAACCCCTGCACAAGGATCGCATTTGCCTCGGGCACCGTGGCGTGTGGTGGGCCGAGATCGAGACGAAGGGGCGCATTGCCCACGGGTCGATGCCGTTTCTGGGTGACAGCGCGATCCGCCATATGGGCGCCGTGCTGCACGAGATGGAGACGCTGCTTTACCCGATGCTGACGACCAAGCACACCGAGATGCCGGTAATCCCTGCCGGCGCGCGGCAATCGACCATGAACATCAATTCGATCCACGGCGGCGAGGCGGAGCCCGAGGCCGGTTATACCGGCCTGCCTGCACCTTGCGTCGCCGACCGCTGCCGCATCATCATCGACCGCCGATTTCTGATCGAAGAAGATATCCGCGATGTGAAAGGCGAAATCACAGCGTTGCTCGAACGGGTCAAGGCCGAACGCCCGAGCTTTGCCTACGAGGTGCGCGACCTGTTCGAAGTGCAGCCCAGCATGACCGACACCTCAGCCCCGGTCGTGCGGACCGTCGCGGGTGCCATCGCCAAGGTGCTGGGCAAACATGCCGAATACGTGGTGTCGCCCGGAACCTACGATCAAAAGCATATCGACCGCATCGGCAAGCTGAAGAACTGCATCGCCTATGGCCCCGGCGTGCTGGACCTTGCGCATCAGCCCGACGAATGGATCGGGGTTGACGACATGATGGACAGCGCCCGCGTGATGGCGCTGACCTTGAAGGAGTTGCTTTTGTAAGCCGCCTGTGCCGGTATCCGCATATTCACCGGGGCCACAAGACCCCGCCACCCAAGGAGGTTGACCCGATGTTCCACCGTCTGAAACTGTCGGTCGCCGTGCTGGCGCTGATGACCGGCGCGGCCATGGCGCAAGACAGCATCACCATCGGCATGCAGTTGGAACCGCCGAACCTGGACCCGACCAGCGGCGCGGCCGCAGCGATCCGCGAGATCACCCAGATCAACATCTACGAAGGGTTGACGCGCTTCAATTCGGACGGCTCGATCGGCCCCGCGCTGGCCGCAAGCTGGGACGTGACCGAAGGGGGCAAAGTCTGGACCTTCACCTTGCACGAAGGCGTCAAGTTCCACGACGGCACCACGATGGACGCCGAGGATGTGAAGTTCAGCCTTGACCGCGCGCGCGCGCCCGACAGCACCAACGCGCAAAAGCAACTGTTCGCCCCCATCGAGTCTGTTGACGTCGTGGATGCGAAAACGGTGAAAATCACGCTGAAGGCGCCGTCGGGGAACTTTGATTTCAACATGGCGTGGGGCGATGCCTCGATCATGGGGCCGGAATCGGTGGCCACCAACGCGACCAATCCGGTCGGCACCGGACCGTTCCGGTTTGGCCAATGGGTGCAGGGTGACCGGGTGGAACTGGTGGCGAACCCCGATTACTGGGGCACCAAACCCGCACTGTCGAAGGCGACGTTCAAGTTCATCTCGGACCCGACCGCCGCCTTTGCCGCGATGATGGCCGAAGACATCGATGCCTTCCCGGTGTTCCCGGCGCCCGAAACGCTGGCCCAGTTCTCGGGCGATCCGCGGTTCCAGATCCTGACCGGGTCGACCGAAGGCGAAACCATCCTCGGGATGAACAACAAGCAGCCGCCGCTGGACAACGTCAAGGTGCGTCAGGCCATTGCCCATGCCATCAACCGGCAGGAAATCATTGACGGCGCGATGTTCGGCTATGGAACGCCCATCGGCACGCATTTCGCCC
>JAUXPG010000011.1 GCA_030683915.1 Gemmobacter sp. | reverse complement strand
GCTGACCAGACAGACACGTCTGCCTGTTCGGCCAGCCATTCGCGCGACCCGTCATCGGACCCGTTGTCGATGAACAAGAAATGGTTGATGCCCAGTTTGCGGTAATACTCGACGAAAAAAGGCAAACGCACCCGTTCGTTGCGCAGGCAGCAGCACAGCAGGATGTCGTGCTGGCGGATCGTCGCTGTCCGGTCCTGCACGGCGGTCAGGTCCCGGCGGCGCAGATACGCCCGCAGCAGCCAGCGCTTGCGCCGAAGCCGCAGCCGATAGGACCCGATCAGGCTCACACGTCCCCCTTATGGCCGCAAACCGGCCTTGTCCTTGCAACCGCACGCGAAACCGCCGGACCATCGGTCATGCCCAGCCCCCGCGCGACATCAACCCCAACGCTTCCAGATGCCGCCATCCCTGATATCGCGTCGACCGCGCGCACCACAAGTCTGGCGCTTCGGACAGCGCATCGTAATAGGCATCGTACAGCGAAGAATTGGCAAAATGTTGGCGACGCACCTTTTCCTCGGTCGATTTTGCCACAATCGTGTTGAGAAACTTGGTGTGCAGCAGCACGCCCGACACCGCTTCGCCCCCGTCGCGGGCGAACACCTCATTCAGGTTGCGCGGCAGCAGCGTGTGGGTGGAACTGACATAGGCATAGCGCCAATGCCACCGCACCAACGGCACTTTGCCCAAGGTAGGCGCGCGGCGCGGATCGGTGGCGAAAAAGGTCCGCGCGCGCGCGCCGCCCTGAATCCATAGGTTGCCCAGCAAGGGCTGCCGCCGCATCGCATAATTCCCGGCGTCAAACCACGGGAGTGCTTCGGTCGGGTCCTGTCCGGGGGTGTGCGGTGCGGCGTCCACCGGCCCTTGCGGGTAAAGATCCAGCATCAGGGCGCCCATCGCCGGAATGCCGTGATCGTCAAGCCACTGCGTAAGCGCGGGCAGCGGGCGGGTTTCCCAGTGCGGGTAAACCAGAAGTTCATCGGCATCGACCGTCAGGCACCAATGCCCGGTCCCGTGGCGCAACAGCAGCCCGTTCATCCAGTCCATCCCGAAGCGGGCGGCTTTGTAGCTGTGCGCGGTGGTCCAGACCGAAACGTCGGGTTCAGCGGCCAGCGCCTCTGCGGTGCCGTCGGTGCTCGCGTTGTCGACGATCAGGAAATGCCCGACCCCCAGCCGGCGATAATGCGCAAGGAAATAGGGCAGCCGCTCGCGTTCGTTTCGAAGGGTGGCAAACAGGCGGATCGTGCCGGGCCTTAGCGTGCCGGTGCGGTCGGCTAACGGGCGCAGATGGCGGCGGCGGCGGATCGCCCGCGCCAGCAGGTACCGCCGGCGCGTCCGCAACCGCCACGCCCACCACAGGCGCAGCAGCATCGGACGCGGGTCCCCGTTTCCGGCGGGCCGCTGCGCAGGCGCAGCGAAAGGCCGGAAACGGAACATCGCCTGTTACTGCGCCGCCTTCGGCAGCGCGGCCATTTGCGAAAGGAAATCGGCCAGTTCGTCGCGCAGGTCGGGGCGGGCAAGGCCGAACGCCACGGTCGCCTGCAGGAACCCGGCCTTTGACCCGCAGTCATACCGCTGGCCCCGGAAGCGGAAGCCGTGGACCTGACCGGAATCGACCTCTTCCGCGATGGCGTCGGTCAGCTGGATTTCACCACCCGCGCCCTGCTTCATGCGCGACAGGTTCTGCATGACCTTGGGGGTCAGGATGTAGCGGCCGATCACCGCAAGGTTCGACGGCGCAGTGCCGAGGGCAGGCTTTTCCACCATGCCTTTGGCGCGCACGACCGACCCCATGTCTTCGGCCACATCCAGCACGCCATAGGATGACGCCTTCTCCGGCGCCACCTCCATCGCGGCGACCATGTTGCCGCCGACTTCTGCATAGGCCTCGACCATCTGCTGCAAGCAGGATTTCTCGGCGGCAATCACGTCATCGGGGAGCAGCACGGCAAAGGGTTCGTCGCCGATCAGGCGGCGGGCGCACCATACCGCATGGCCAAGCCCCTGCGGCCGGTTCTGGCGAATATAGGCAATGGCGCCCGAGTCCATGTTGGTGGAGCGCAGCGCATCAAGCAGATCGGTTTTGCCCTTCTTGCGCAGCGCGTTTTCCAGTTCGGGCGCATCGTCAAAATAATCCTCCAGCGCAGATTTCCCGCGCGAGGTGACGAAGATGAACTCCTTGATCCCGGCGGCCCGCGCCTCGTCAATGGCGTACTGGATCAGCGGGCGGTCCACCAAGGTCATAATTTCCTTGGGGATGGATTTGGTGGCAGGCAGGAAGCGGGTTCCAAGCCCGGCTACCGGAAAGATTGCCTTGATCACCTTCTTGCGCATTCGGATGGTCCTTGGGTTCTGGCAGGCGGCTGCTGCGGTCCGCCCGCAGGCCGGATGGGGTGTGACTGAGAAACAGGAAAATTCGGGCGATTATATGACAGTCAAACGTGAATGAAGCATGATTTGTTTAGTCCTTCGGCCTGACTGCGGCAAGACTCCGCCTGTGCCGCACGCGGTGCTGCGGCGCAGGCGCCGGCGGAAAGATGCTTAGTGCAGCGTGACACCGGGCGCGTGCGCGATGAAGAAGGGATTATCCCAGCCGGGCTTGCCATATGTCAGCGCCGCGTGGGTATCAAAACGCACGACATGGCCCCCGGCACCCCGCAGCACGGCATCGCCCGCGGCGGTGTCCCATTCCATCGTGCGGCCAAGGCGCGGGTAAAGATCGGCCTCGCCCGTCGCGACGAGGCAGAATTTCAGCGACGATCCGGCGCTGGTCATGTCCTTGATGGCGTATTTTGCGATGTAGTCATCGGTGGCCTGATCCCGGTGCGATTTCGACGCCACGACCATCAAGGCGCCGTTGTCCGGGGTGCTGACCCGAAGTGGCGCCAGGGGTCCCGGCGCGGCCTTGTCGAAGGTGCCGGATTCCTCGACGGCGGTCCCCTCGGCGGTGGTATAGAACAAGCGGCCCTTTGCCGGGGCAAAGACCACGCCGCGCACCGGCACACCGTTATCGACATAGGCGATGTTGACGGTGAAATCGCCGCGGCGCTGGATGAACTCCTTGGTGCCGTCCAGCGGATCGACGATCAGGAAGGTTTTGGCCGTCAGCGCATGGCTGTCGGCCTGTTCTTCGGTGATCAGCGTCACATCGGGAAACGCCGCGCGCAGACCCGCTGAAATCAGCGCGTCGGCGGCTTCATCCGCCGCGGTGACCGGGCTCGAATCGGATTTCGAGCGGACATCAAAGTCAGGGGCGTCATAGATTTCCATGATCGCGTCGCCCGCTTCCAGCGCCAGACGCCGCATCACCCGGACCAGATGCTCGAAATCCATTTTCGTCTCCTGCAAGAAATTCCATGCCTTCATGCCGCCGCAATGCAGCGCTATGCTTATGGCGGTTCGTCAAGGGATCGGCAAGCTTTCCCGGGCAGGATGCCGGGCAAGGGCAAGGCAGGGGCGGGGCATGTTCCGGGTCGAAACGCGCAAGACGCACATGAACGGCGCCTTCGAGCTGCTGGCGCTGATCTTTCACGCCACGGTCCGCAACGTGCGGAAATCACACGGAAACGCGGTGATCGGCCTGCTGATGAACATGATGCAGACCATCCTGATGGTCGTGGTGTTCTACGTCATGTTCGACCTTTTGAACCTGCGGCGCACGGCGATACGCGGCGATTTCCTGCTCTATGTGATGTCGGGTATCTTCCTTTTCATGACGCACACCAAAACCGTGGGCGCGGTGGCCGGTTCCGAAGGGCCAACGTCGCCGATGATGAAACATGCGCCGATGAACACCATTGTCGCCATCGCGTCATCGGCCTTGGCCGCGCTCTATATCCAGACGCTGTCTGCTGCGCTTGTTCTGTTCGCCTATCACGCGGCCTATCACCCCATCCATATCCACGATCCGGTGGCGACGGTGGGGTTCTTCCTGATATCGTGGTTTTCCGGGCTTGGCATCGGCATGGTGGCGCTTGCGGCCAAGCCCTGGGCGCCGGAAATCGTGGGCATCATCACCTCAATCTACCAGCGCGCCAACATGATCGCGTCGGGAAAGATGTTCGTCGCCAATATGTTGCCAAGTTCAATGATTGCGCTGTTCGACTGGAATCCGTTGTTTCATGCCATCGATCAGGCACGCGGCGCGATGTTCCTGAACTACAGCCCGCATTTCACCTCGGTGGAGTACCCGATCTATCTGGGCCTGACCTGCCTGATGATCGGCCTGATGGGCGAATTCTACACGCGCCGTCACGCCTCGGTGAGCTGGGGCGCCACGCGCTGATCTGGCGGGGGTGGCGTGAAAATCACGGGGGTGTGACACTTGCAGCCCCCCTTACCCCCCCATATATACCGCTCGGAACGGGAGTTGGGGTAACCCTCAGCCCCCCAAACCTGGGATCGGGGCAGGACGCCGCGCAAGGGTCCGCCTCTTACATCGCCTGAAAGGGAATACACATGGCCAAAGTCATCGGCATCGACCTCGGCACCACCAACAGCTGTGTCGCCATCATGGACGGATCGCAGCCCCGGGTGATCGAGAACTCGGAAGGCGCGCGCACTACGCCCTCCATCGTAGCCTTCACTGAAACCGAACGTCTCGTCGGGCAGCCTGCCAAGCGTCAGGCCGTGACCAACCCGACCAACACCATCTTCGCCGTGAAGCGCCTGATCGGGCGCCGCGTCAACGACGCGCATCTGGCGAAAGACAAGAAGAACATGCCCTACGCCGTGGTCGACAGCGGCAATGGCGACGCATGGGTTGAAGCACGCGGGGAAAAATACAGCCCCGCGCAGATTTCGGCCGTCATCCTGCAAAAGATGAAGGAAACCGCCGAATCCTATCTGGGCGAATCCGTCACGCAGGCTGTGATCACCGTTCCGGCCTATTTCAACGACGCACAGCGCCAGGCCACCAAGGACGCGGGCAAGATCGCCGGTCTGGAAGTCCTGCGGATCATCAACGAACCGACAGCCGCCGCGCTGGCCTATGGGCTTGACAAGAAGGAAGCGAAGACCATCGCCGTCTATGACCTTGGCGGCGGTACCTTCGATATCACCATCCTGGAAATCGACGACGGCCTGTTCGAAGTGAAATCGACCAACGGGGACACCTTCCTCGGTGGTGAAGACTTTGACATGCGGATCGTGTCCTATCTGGCCGATGAGTTCAAAAAGGAACACGGGGTCGATCTGACGCTGGACAAGATGGCGCTGCAGCGCCTGAAGGAAGCGGCGGAAAAGGCCAAGATCGAACTTTCGTCCAGCCAGCAGACCGAAATCAACCAGCCGTTCATCAGCATGGACCGCAACACCGGGCAGCCGCTGCACCTGGTGATGAAGCTGACGCGCTCCAAGCTGGAATCGCTGGTCGATGATCTGATCAAGGCTTCGATGAAGCCCTGCGCCGCCGCGTTGAAGGATGCCGGCCTTTCGAAAGGCGACATCGACGAGGTGGTTCTGGTCGGCGGTATGACCCGCATGCCCCGTGTGGTCGAGGAAGTGACCAAGTTCTTCGGCAAGGACCCGCACAAGGGCGTGAACCCTGACGAGGTGGTGGCGCTTGGCGCGGCCATTCAGGCGGGCGTGCTGCAGGGTGACGTGAAGGACGTCGTGCTGCTTGACGTTACGCCGTTGTCGCTGGGGATCGAAACGCTGGGCGGCGTGTTCACCCGGTTGATCGACCGCAACACCACGATTCCGACCAAGAAAAGCCAGGTGTTCTCCACCGCCGAAGACAACCAGAACGCCGTGACCATCCGGGTGTTCCAGGGCGAACGCGAAATGGCGGCCGACAACAAGATGCTGGGCCAGTTCAATCTGGAACAGATTCCGCCGGCGCCACGCGGCATGCCGCAGATCGAGGTGACGTTCGACATCGACGCCAACGGCATCGTGTCGGTCAGCGCCAAGGACAAGGGCACCAACAAGGAACAGCGCATCACGATCCAGGCTTCGGGCGGCTTGTCCGATGAGGAAATCGAAAAGATGGTGCGCGACGCCGAGGCGAACGCCGAAGCCGACAAGGCCCGCAAGGAACTGGTCGAGGCCAAGAACCAGGGCGAAAGCCTGCTGCATTCGACCCGCAAATCGCTGGCCGAGCATGGCGACAAGGTGGACCCCTCCACCGTCGAGGCGATTGAACTGGCGATGAGCCCGCTGGAGGATGCGCTTGCCGGCAACGACGTCGGAAAGATCAAGGGCGGGATCCAGAACCTGACCGAAGCGGCGATGAAACTGGGCGAGGCGATCTACAAGTCGCAGGCCTCGGATGGTGACGGCGACGATGCGCGCCCGGGCCGCGGCGAGGACGATATCGTCGATGCCGATTTCGAGGATCTGGGCGAAGACCGCAAGCGCCGCTGACACATGGCGGGCGCGGCGGGGGCGGTTCCGGAAGGAGCCGCCCCCTGCCGTTGGTCCCGGAGGGGTAGATCATGGCAAAACGCGATTTCTACGAGGTTCTGGGCGTGTCCCGGGGCGCCTCGGCGGACGAGATCAAGAAGGCCTATCGCCAGAAGGCGAAGGAACTGCACCCCGACCGCAATCAGGACAACCCCAACGCCGAGGCGCAGTTCAAGGAAGCGAACGAGGCCTACGACGTTCTGAAGGACGAACAGAAAAAGGCCGCCTATGACCGCTTCGGCCATGGTGCCTTTGAAAACGGCATGGGCGCGGGCGGCGCCCGCGGCGGGTTCAACCAGCAGGGCGATTTCGCCTCGGCCTTCTCGGACGTGTTCGAGGATCTGTTCGGCGATTTCATGGGGGGCCGTGGCGGGCCTGGCGGTGCGCGGGCGCGGGCGCAGCGTGGGTCGGACCTGCGCTATAACCTGCGTGTATCGCTGGAAGAGGCGTTCAAGGGCGTGCAAAAGACCATCTCGGTGCCAACCGCAGTGTCTTGCGAGGTGTGCCGCGGGTCAGGCGCCGAAGGCGGGGCCGAACCCGCGACCTGCCCGACCTGCTCGGGTCTGGGCAAGGTGCGCGCCCAGCAGGGGTTCTTTACTGTCGAACGGACGTGCCCCACCTGTGGCGGTGCGGGCCAGATCGTCAAGAACCCGTGCAAGGCCTGTGGCGGCGCCGGGCGGGTGGAAAAGGACCGCACCCTGTCGGTCAACATCCCGGCCGGGGTGGAGACCGGCACGCGTATCCGTCTTGCGGGTGAAGGCGAGGCGGGGCAACGGGGCGGGCCGACGGGGGATCTTTACATCTTCATCGAGGTGAAGGAGCACGCGATCTTTCAGCGCGACGGGGTGCATTTGTACTGCCGGGTGCCAGTCAGCATTGCCACCGCTGCCCTTGGCGGAGAGGTGGAGGTGCCTACGATCGATGGGGGCCGTTCCAAGGTCAAGGTGCCAGCGGGCAGCCAGACCGGAAAACAGATGCGCCTGCGCGGCAAGGGCATGCCCGCCCTTCGTGGAGGCGGGACCGGCGACATGTTGATCGAGATGGCGGTGGAAACCCCGGTGAACTTGACAGCGCGGCAGCGCGAGTTGCTGGCCGAATTCGACCGGCTGTCCGAAGACAACAACCCGGAAGGCAGCAGCTTTTTCTCGAAAGTCAAAAGCTTCTGGGACGGCAAGCGGTAAGGGTGGGCGGGGGGCCAGCCCCCCGCTCCCCCCGTCGGGGCGGGCTTCGCGCCCGCCCCGAACCCCACCCGCGCACGGCGACCGCACAGGGCGCAGTTAATCGCCTGTTTACCTGTTTGCGCGACGCTGCGTGGCATGACACGCCGATTCACCGAATCCCCCCTGCCGCTGTTCGAACCCGCCAGCGGGTCCGATGAAGCGACCGATGCGCCGCTGATCGTGGGCGCGAAATTGCCCAGCTATATCAAAGATCACCGCGCTCGGTTGCGGTCGCGGTTCATGGAGGGTGGCGCTGCGGCGCTCCCGGATTACGAACTGCTGGAACTCGTGCTGTTCCGCGCCATTCCGCTGCAGGACGTCAAGCCGCTGGCGCATCGGTTGCTGGCCACCTTTCACGATTTCAACGGCGTGATCTCTGCCGCGCCGACGCGACTCGAGGCCGTGACTGGCGTCGGCAAGGCCGTGATCTGCGAGTTGAAAGTGGTGGAGGCCGCCGCTGCCCGCCTGGCGCGGGCGCGGGTGATCAACCGGCATGTGCTGTCGGGGTGGGATGCGTTGTTGGACTATTGCCATACCACGATGGCGCATCGCAGCACCGAACAGTTCCGTGTGCTTTATCTGGACCGCAAGAATGTGCTGATCGCGGACGAGGAACAGGCACGCGGTACGGTGGACCATGTGCCAGTCTATCCGCGCGAGGTGGTGAAACGGGCGCTGGAACTGGATGCCAGCGCCTTGATCCTTGTGCACAATCACCCGTCGGGCGATCCGACCCCGTCAGAAGCCGATATCAGCATGACGTCGCGCATCCGCGAGGCCTGCGATTCGCTCGGGCTGGTGCTGCATGACCACATCATTGTGGGAAGGTCCCGCGAAACCAGCTTTCGCGCCCAAGGGTACCTGTGATGCACGGGGCGGGTGGGTCTGGCGTTTGGTTTGTTCGGCGCTTCAGCGCCTCGGGCGAACCCAAACCTCGACCCGGCGGTTCAACCGTCGGCCTTCGGCGGTGTCGTCGCAACCCAGTGGCAAGACCGCGCCAAGGCCAAGCGCTGTAAGTGTGGTGTCGTCCGGGCGGTCAGGCGTGATGGATTTGACCGCTCCCAGAACGGCATTGGCACGGGCCAAACCTTCGGTTGCCGGTTGGCGGCTATCGGTCAGGCCCACGAGCAGGAGGTCGTACCCTTTCAGCGCGCCCGATTATCGCGCGACAATCTGGATGAGACGCGCGCGTCAATCTGGATGAGATTCTACGTCGCGGCAGAATTGACGGTATCACCCTGATTGTCGCTGGCAAGAGCGTTGCCGCGGTTTGATTGACGCT
>JAUXPG010000420.1 GCA_030683915.1 Gemmobacter sp. | reverse complement strand
GGGCAAGCGCGGCCTCGGGGTCGGCGGCGCGCATCCGCGCCACCAGATGCCCCAGACTGCGCAGGTCCTGAACCGGGGCCACGTCGCCCACCCGCGCGGCGATGCTGGCCAACCGGGCCTCCGCCCGCGCAAGTTCGTCCTGCGCGCTGGTCCGCGCCTGCATCACCGCATCGCGCCGCGCCACCAGCGCGCGCAACCGCACGACCGCCGCCGGCGCCACCACATGATCCGCCGGCGCCCCACCCAACCCCAGCGCCGCCATCTGCTGCGCCAGAACGTCCATCGCCTCGGCCAGGGCCTCGCGCCGTCGGGGCACATCGGCCAGCGCCGCCACATGCTGCGGCTCCAGCTCCGCGACCTGCGCGATGCGATCCACAAGCGGCAGCACCGCCGGGTCGCGCGCCAGCCCCGCGATCCGCCCGCGGATCTGCGCCAAGGTGCCCGCGCGGGTCGCCATCTGCCCGGCCAAGCCCTGCAACGCCTGCTCCAGCCCGTGCAGATGCCGCGCGTCCGCCTCGGTGGCGTCCGGCACCCCGTCCAGCGCCGCCGCCTCGGCCTGCAACCGCGCCAGCCGCTCCCGCTGCGGCAAGGTGGCCAGCGCCGCCTGCACCGCCTCCAGCTCGCGGCGCACCGCGGCTTCCGCACCCCGCGCCGCCTCCCACGCCTTCTGCGCTGCCGCCGCGTCGCGCTGCAACTTCTGCATCGCGCTGGCCGACGTATCCATGTCGCGCCGCGCCCGGTCCAGCGCCAACACCGCGTCACGCGCCGCCTTCACCACCGTCTTGCGCCCGCCCGCCTTGTGGAACGCCTCCAGATCCTTGCGGATCGCATCCAGCTGCGGGCCAAGCCCGGCCAAACCGGCACTGGCAGAGAACAGCATTTCCCCCAGATCACCCCGACTGGCGAGGATGGAGTCTCCGCCCCGCTCCAGCGTGTCGTCATCCAGCGAAAACATCGACCCATAGCCGTCGCGGCTCAACCCGGCCAGCGCGGCCTGCAGGCTGGCCTCGGGCATCGGCGCGCCATGCGGGTCGAGCAGCGAAGGGCCGGTGCGCTTGACCCGCACCACATCCAGCGTGCCCGCCGCCGTGGCCAGACGCGCGCCGATCTGCATGGTCGGGCCGGGGTGCAAAAAGTCGTGCCGCGTCCGCGGATGAATGCCATACAGCAGGTCGAGCCAGGCCGCGAACAGCGTGGATTTGCCCGCCTCGTTCGGGCCATAGACCACATGCAGGTCCGGCGCGCCGGGGGCAGGGGCCGGGAACGCCAGCTGCGCGCCGGTGAACTTGCCGTATCGCGTCAGGTCCAGCCGCTCCAACCGCATCAGCCCGGCTCTCCCATCGTCAGGCGCGGCAACAGCGCGGCGGTGCCCTCGGCCAGCAGGTCGCGGCACGCGGCCTCGACCGCCGCCGCATCGTCGCCCAGCAACCCGCGCACCTCGGCCGGCAATTCCGCCGTCACCTCGTCCGCCGCTGCCATCAGCGCGGCCAGAAACCCGGCATCGCCCGGCAGATCATTGCACACGATCCGCACCAGATCGGCGGGCAGACTGCTGCCGCCATTGCCTTCGGCCTTGGTTCGGTTCTCCACCTTGTCGATCCAGACACCCGCCAGCCCCTCGGCCACCGCGATGGCCTCCTGCATCAGCCGGTCCAGATCGCGCGCGATGCGGAACGCGAGCGGTGTGCCGCCTACCAGCACCAGGCGCAACACCAGATGGTCCTCGGCCCGCGCCGCCGTGCCTGCCGCGCGCACCGCACCGGCCAGCGCCGCCACCGCGCCGCTCCAGTCGGCCAGCCCTGCCATATCCACCGCCACCCGCTCGAACCGCAGCGCGGCGACCGTCCGCGCCTCCAGATGCAGCCGCCCGTCGGTGCCCAAGGTGGCCAGCGTCACCGAACAGGCCCCCGCCTCGCCAATGTCGCGGCCCTGCGGGATGCCCGGCATCACCACACTGGCCCGCCCCTCATGCACCGACCGCTTGTGGATATGCCCGAGCGCCCAGTAATCATAGCCATGCGCGTCCAGATCACCGACCCGGCAAGGCGCATAGACATCATGGCTTGCGCTGCCATTCAGGCTGGTGTGCATCAACCCGATGTTGAACGCCCCCGGCACCGGCGCAGGGTAGTGCGGCAACAGGCTTTCGGGCACCGCGCCTTCGCCGAACGAAACCCCATGCACGGCGATCATCTGGCCATCGGCCTCGAACTGCTCGGTTCCGGCCTTGGTGCCAAACAGCGTCGTGCCGGGCGGAAGCTCCAGTTCCTTGCGGATTTTCGACGCCGCGTCATGGTTGCCCCGGATCAGGAACACCCGGATGCCCGCATCCGACAACCGGCCCAGTTCCTGTTTCAAGAACCGTGGCGTCTTGGCCGAGGTTTGCGACCCGTCCCACAGGTCCCCGGCGATCAGCAGCGCATCCACCGCTTCGGCCAGACACAGATCCACGATCCGCGTCACAGCCATCCGCGTCGCCGTGCCCAGTTCGGCCGCCAGATCAGGGTTGCGCAGCGCCAGCGACACCAGAGGCGAATCCAGATGCAGGTCGGCGGTGTGAACGAAACGAAACGTCAAGTTGTGCCAAGCCTTCCGGGTCCGTCTGCGGCCGGATGGTGGCAGGCGGCTTGGCGGAACACAAGCCCGTGGCTCGCTACTCCTCCACCCCCAGCGCCTTCATCCGCGACTTCAGGTATTCTGCCCGAATCTCGCGCGCGCCGGGGGTAAAGGGGTTGTCGATGGCATCGCGCAGCCGCTCGGCATCGGTCATGGCGTAATGTCGGCCTTCCGCGCCTTCCAGCACCTCGGCCTGCCGCGCCAGCATGAAGGCGCGCAGCACGGCATTGATGCGGGTCAGATGGCCGGGGCCGAAGCTGCGGAAAAACGCCTCCACATCCTCGTCCAGCCGCAGCGTCACCTGCCGCTTCTTCGGCACAGGGGCGCGGCGCGCGATCTCGTGCCAATCCTCGGGGATCAGCGCGGAATGTTTCAGCCCGCGCCGCAGGTCAAGTTCCAGATCGCGCATCACATCGGCCAGCCAGTGATAGCTGCGCCGCCGCTCGGCGTCGGCGCGGCGTTCGGTCATCGTGGGCATCCGGGGCCTCCTTTCGCTGCGGTCCAGTCTGGCGCCAAGGGGTAAAGACCCCGCTAACCGACCGCACGGCAGCGGGGGACGCGGCCCCGACACTTGTCCGACGCCGGTCCGACAGGGCGCCGACCGCCATCTGAGCCGGCCGATTCGCCCCGCAGGCCGAACCGCCACATTTTCAGGCAGGCGCCGGACCCGGAACCGGGGCATGGCGCAGGAATGGAAACAATGGTGGGAAAGTGCGGGAATTGTTCGCTTGGTCCACAGAAGAAAGTGGCAGTTTTACGGCGGCGCTGGAAAACACCCTTGTTTTCAGAGGTGAATTCTGGCTTTTCAAAGGCAAGAGTTTCCAGTTCCACGTTGGGGTGCTTCCATGACTTCCATCAAGACCGCGTTCGCGTCGCTCGCCGTTCTGGCGCTGTCCACCGCTCCTGCGCTTGCACAAAGCTACTGGTGGTGGCCTTGGGGTGGTGGTTCTACCGGCGGTGGTACCACAACCCCTGTCGCCGTGCCCGAGATCGACGGCTCCACCGCGCTTTTGGCGGTTGCCGCCATTGTCGCCGCGCTGGCCTTTGCGTGGGAACGCAACCGCCGCCGTGCCTGATTGCGCGAAGCGATTTTAAGCTGTTGAAGCCGCAGGGTTATTCCTGCGGCTTTATTCTTGCCCGCGTGTCAGATCAGCGCCCAGTCGCCCCGTGCCACTGCCACGGCCGCCACCACCGCGTTCGCGGCGACATGTGCCCAGACCGCATCGGCCAACCGCCCCCGCCACAGCATCAGCGCCCCGAACGCCAGCCCCGCCAGCGCCGCCTCCAGCCAGCGGCCATGCATCAGGCCGAACAGCCCCGACGACACCGCCAGCGCCACGCCGCGCCACACGGGGCCGCCTTTGTCCAGACGCGCTAACACATAGCCACGAAAGAACAATTCCTCGATCAGCGGCACCAGGACGACGGTCCCGATCACCCGTGCCACGACCCAGACTGCCAGCCCGACTCCGCCAAGGCCGGTCAGCAGTTGCGCCAGCACAAAGGCGTCGGCGCTGTCTTCGGGCGCGGTCAGCACCCAGCCCAGACCGACCAGCACGCCCACCCCGACCGCAGGCACCGACGCCGCCCAGTCCCGCCCCCGCAGCGCCGGCCAGAACAGCGCCACCACCCCCGCCATGGCCGCCGCCTTCCACGGGTAGCCGAGTTCGGGGTGAAAGAAGAGCGCCGCCGTCAGGGTCGACACGATCATGAAGGCCACGAAGGGCAGGATGCGCGCGGCCAGCCAGTCGTGCCGCAGCGGCGGCGAAGGCAGGCGCGGCGCGGCAGTTTTCTTGTGCAACCAAGGCGTTGCCTGCACGAATGCCATCAGCCCCAGCGCGAGCAGAATGAAGAACAGCCACCCGGCATAGGAATGGAACCCGTTCACCGCAAGATCGGGCGACACCCGGTCGCCGATCACGATCAGCACCGCAATGCGAACCACGTTCAGGCACCAGCTCAGCCCCAGCCCCAGCGGCAACACCACCAGCGCATAGCGAAGCGGGCGAATGCGGTCGCGAAACAGCGCGGCGTAAAGCAGCGTGAACCCGGTAACCAGCGCCAGCCCCTCGACCCCCGAACACTGCTGCGCGATATGCACCAGAAACCCCCCGGTCCCCACGATGAATCCCGGCGCGTCAAGGTAAACCGGCGCGCCCGACAGCGCGATGACCCCGGCCACGGCATGAAAGGTCAGCGCGGTCAGGGCAGGCCAGTGCCACCACAGCGGCAAGATCAGGTCGGCCAGATCGGGCAGCACCGCGCCCCCCGCCAAGGCTGCCAGCACGACGGCCCCATCGGCCCCGGCCACCGCGCGCCAGCCCTGCCACGGGGCCATCCACAACACCGCGCCGGCCAGCGCCGCCACAGCGCCCGCTGCCCAGAACGGCAAGAATTTCAGGAACATGGGGGCCATGTCCGCCCCTGCGGCGACGAACAACGGCACCAAAAGCAGGCCGACCCCGGCGAAGTGCAGCGCCGCCCATCCGCCCCGCGCCGACCGCCGCGCCGTGACCATGGCCAGACGCGCCGCCAGTCCCGGCCGCGCCCACAACAGCACCGCCGCGACCGCCAGCACCGCCATCGCGCGCGCCACAAGACTGCGCAGCCCGCGACAGGCGGCCTCGGCCTCGGTGGCCTGACAATCGATCCGCGCCAGAAACTGGTAAGCCAACGCCAGTGCAAGCAGTTCGGCCACGAACAGCCCGACCAGCCACACCGCGCGGTGCACCCGGCCCTGTCTTGCGCGCGCGTCGCGGTCCATGTCCACGTGCCGGTCCGTCATCCTGTTGTCCATCGTGCCATCCCGCTTCAGATGGCGGGCATTGCGGGCAAGGGGTTGACGGGTTTGCGCCTTTTCTGCGGCGTCAGGCGCGCAGGCCGGTTTCCTGCAGCAGCCCGCGCCGCTTGGCTTCGTAATAATATCCCTTGGAATACCACATCACGGCGCGGTCATGGCTGCCGTCCGCCACCAGCCACGCACCGCGCAGGTACTTGACGCCGTATTTCAGATTGGTTTCCGCATCGAGCAACCCGGAGGGCGGCCCCTTGTAACCCATCGTCTGCGCCGTCTGCGGCAGGATCTGCATCAACCCCAGATAGGGCCCGTTGCGCGCTGCGGGGTTGTAGCGGCTTTCGCGCTGCACGACCCGGTGCACGAGGGCAGGGGGCACGCCATATTCACGGGCATAGCGGTCGACCAGCGCGCGCATCTCGGGCGTGCCGCCGTCCAGGTTTGAGGCCGAGGGCCGGGCATCGCGGCGCGAAACCGGAGCGCAGGCGCCTACCAGCGCACCCAGGGAAAGGGTGAGAAACCAGCGTCGATCGGACAGGGGCATGCGGACAACATCCGGGACCAAGAAAAGCGCCCCCTCCATAGCCCGCTTGCGCAAACGGGGGAACCGGGCAAATTCGCCGTCGGCAAAGCCTTGCCCAAATTATCTTGGTCGAGGGGTTGCTTTGCAGGGTAAAAAAGCGCATGTTGATCGGGCTACGTTCTTCGCTTGATCCTCTGTCTCCTTACGGCTTCAGGTATCTCGACACGACCGAGCCGCGCCATCGCACTTCCGCGGGTGGCCTATACTAGGAGACTACACGATGGCCAAAGGCACCGTGAAATGGTTCAACGCCACCAAAGGTTTCGGCTTTATCGCACCTGAGGGCGGCCGCAAGGACGTGTTCGTGCACATCAGCGCGATGGAACGTGCCGGCATCCGCCAGCTGAACGACGGTCAGGCCGTGACGTTCGACATCGAATCCGGCCGTGACGGCCGCGAATCGGCGACGAACCTCGCGCTGGCATAAGTCAGCCACCCTCGGGTGATGGTCCGCCATCACCGGGTGACCCAAGGCGGCCTTCGGGCCGCCTTTTCTTTTTTCCTTCCCCTCTGGACCCTTGCGGGAACAGGCAATAGCCTGCCTGCCGGAAGGGGCCCCGGATGCTGCGCTACACACTTTCCCGCCTTGTCTCGCTCGGGCTTTCGCTGGTGGTTGCCAGTCTGGTGATCTTTGCGGTGATCGAGGTGATCCCCGGCGACCCGGCCAGCTTCATGCTGGGGATGAACGCGGCGGATGATACCGTGGCGGCGCTGCGCGAACAGTTGGGTCTGAACGGCACGCTGGCCGAGCGGTATCTGGCCTGGGTGGGCGGGATGCTGCTGGGCGATTTCGGGGTGTCCTACACCTATCGCGTGCCGGTGGCCGACCTGATCGCGGCGCGGATGCAGGTGTCGGTGCCGCTGACGGTCTATGCGCTGGTGCTGTCCACCAGCATCGCCATTCCAGTGGGCCTGATCGCGGCGGCGCGGCAGGGCAAGGCGACCGATCTGGCGGTGATGGCCACGACGCAGATGGGTGTCGCAGTGCCGAACTTCTGGTTCGCGATGATCCTTGTGCTGATCTTTGCGGTCAACCTGCGTTGGTTTCCATCCGGCGGGTTTCCGGGATGGGACAAGGGGGTGTGGCTGAACCTGAAGGCGCTGACGCTGCCAGCCATCGCGCTGGCGCTGCCGCAGGCCAGCATCCTTGCGCGGGTGATGCGGTCTTCGGTGCTGGAGACGCTGAGCCAGGATTACATCCGCACTGCGCGGGCCAAGGGGCTGACGCGCACGCAGGCGGTGTTGCGCCACGCCTTTCGCAACGCGCTGATCCCGGTGCTGACCATTCTGGGGCTGCAGTTCAGCTTTTTGCTGGCAGGCGCGATCATCATTGAAAACGTGTTCTTCCTGCCGGGCCTTGGGCGGCTGATCTTTCAGGGCATCACCCAGCGCGATCTGATCGTGGTGGAATCGGTGGTGATGCTGCTGGTGGGGGCGGTGATCGTGGTGAACTTTCTGGTGGATCTCGCCTATGCCGCCGTGGACCCGCGGCTGAGGGCGCGAGCATGACCGGGCGCTGGACGCTGGTTCTGGGGGCCGTGCTGGCGGGGGTGTTCGCGCTGGCGGCGCTGGTGTCGCTGGTCTGGGTGCCGGTGCCGGTGGAAACATTTGCGGTGTCGTTCAAGCTCAAGCCCATTGGCACGCCGGGTTTCCCCTTGGGGACCGACCATTTCGGGCGCGACATCCTGTCGATGTTGATGGTGGGCGCGCGCACGAGCATTGCGGTGGCGATCGTGGCGGTGGGGATCGGCATCGCGTTTGGCGTGCCGCTGGGGTTGCTGGCGGCGGCGCAGCGCGGCGGGCTGGTGGATGAACTGGTCATGCGCGGCAACGATCTGGTGTTCGCCTTTCCGTCGCTGGTGATCGCCATCCTGATCACCGCCGTCTTCGGGCCATCGGCCACCAACGCGATTCTGGCCATCGGCATCTTCAACATCCCGGTGTTCGCGCGGGTCACGCGAGGCGGGGCGCTGAGCCTGTGGACGCTGGATTACATCCGCGCGGCCGAGGTGGCGGGCAAGGGGCGGGCGCGGATATCAATGGAACATATCCTGCCCAACATCGCCAACCTGTTGATCGTGCAGGGCACGATCCAGTTTTCGCTGGGGATATTGGCCGAGGCCGGGTTGTCCTATGTCGGTCTTGGCGCGCAGCCGCCGATCCCCAGTTGGGGCCGGATGCTGGCCGAGGCGCAGACGATGATCGTGATGGCGCCGCACATGGCCATCCTGCCGGGGTTGGCCATCGTGCTGACGGTGCTGGGGCTGAACCTGATGGGCGACGGGTTGCGCGACCTGCTGGACCCCCGGCTGAGGCGCACGCGATGAGTTTGCTGAAGGTCGAAAATCTGTCGCTGTCGATCCACGGCACGCCGATCCTGCATGGCGTGTCGTTCGAGATGGCGCCGGGGCGGGTGTTCGGGCTGGTGGGCGAATCGGGCAGCGGCAAGTCGCTGACGGCGTTTTCGCTGATGGGCCTTGTGCCCGGCGGGGCCAGGGTGGCGGGGCGCGCGGTGCTGGCCGGAACCGACCTATTGGCGCAGACCGAGGCGCAGATGTGCGCCATCCGGGGGCGCGACGTGGGATTGATCTTTCAGGAACCGATGACCGCGCTGAATCCGGTGCAGTGCATCGGCGATCAGGTGGCCGAGGCTTTGGTGATCCACGGTGCCGCCACGCGGGACAAGGCGGCGGGTATCGCGCGCGAACGGCTCAACCGCGTCGGGCTGACGGAAGACAGGTTTCCCTTGACCCGGTTTCCGCACGAGCTGTCAGGCGGCCAGCGCCAGCGGGTGTGCATCGCCATGGCCATCGCGCTCCGCCCCAAGCTCTTGATCGCCGATGAACCCACGACCGCGCTGGACGTCACGACACAGGCACAGATTCTGGACCTGTTGCGCGGGCTGGTGGCCGAGGATGGCATGGGACTGCTGCTGATCACCCATGACCTTGCGGTGGTGTCCGGGGTGGCGGACCATGTGGCGGTGATGCAGGCGGGCCGGCTGGTGGAAGAGGGCCCGACCGAGGCGCTGTTCCGCGAGCGGCGGCACGATTACACCCGGCGTCTGTTTGCCGCTTCGGCGCATCATCCCGAGCGGGCGGCCATTGCGACCGACACCCCTCTGTTGCAGGTGCAGGACGTGCGGCGCAGCTATGCCCTGCCGCGCAAGGCCCTGCTTGGCCCTGCGCCACGGGTCGAGGCGGTCAAAGGGGTCAGCTTCACGCTCAACCGCGGCGAATCGCTGGGGTTGGTGGGGGAATCGGGCTGCGGCAAATCTACCCTCACCCGCGCGATTCTGGGGTTGGAGCCGGTGCAGGGCGGGTCGATCCGGCTTGATGGTGTGCCGGTGCAGGCGGGCGCCATGACCGACGCCTTGCGCGCCCAGATGCAGGTGGTGTTCCAGGACCCCTACGGAAGCTTCAACCCGCGCTGGAAGGTCGGGCGGCTGGTGGCCGAGCCGTTCCATCTGGCCCCCGCCCCGCAAGCCGAACAGCGCGACCGGGTGGCGGCAGCGCTGGAAGAGGTCGGGCTGACGCGCGACGACATGGAGAAATACATCCACGAATTCTCGGGCGGGCAGCGTCAGCGCATCGCGATTGCGCGCGCGCTGATCGTGCGCCCCAAGCTGATCGTGCTGGACGAAGCCGTATCTGCGCTGGATGTGCGGGTGCGTGCGCAAATCCTTGATCTGCTTGCGGCTTTGCAGGCCAGCCATGGGCTCAGCTATCTGTTTATCTCGCACGATCTGCATGTGGTGCGTGCCATCACCGACCGCGTGCTGGTGATGCAGGCCGGTCAGATCGTGGAACAGGGCGCGACGGATACCGTGTTTTCCGCCCCCCAGCACCCCTATACCCGCCAACTGATCGCGGCGACGCCCGTGATCCCGACAGACTGGATGACCGATGACGCTTTGGTATGACCCCCGTGAGGTGCTGATCGGCGGCGACTGGTGCCGCACCGCCGAAACCCTGCCGCTGGAGGACCCTTCGACCGGCGCGCTTTGGGGCGAGATCGCGCGCGGGCAGGCAAGCGACATTGACGCGGCGGTGGCCGCGGCCGAGGCGGCGCTGGCGGGGCCCTGGGGCCGGATGCCCGCCTTTGAACGAGGCCGCATTCTGGCGCGGATCGGCCAGATCATCCTGGCGCGGGCCGAGGATCTGGCCCAGATCGAAGCGCGCGATGTCGGCAAGCCGCTGAAGCAGGCCCGTGCCGATGCGGTGGCTATGGCGCGCTACATGGAGTTCTACGCCGGGGCCGCCGACAAGCTGATGGGCGAGACGATTCCGTTTCTCGAGGGGTACACCGTCTATACCTTGCGCGAACCGCATGGCGTGACGGGGCACATCATCCCGTGGAACTATCCGATGCAGATTCTCGGGCGGTCGGTCGGCGCGGCGCTGGCGATGGGCAACGCCTGCGTTCTGAAACCGGCGGAGGAGGCGTGCCTGACGGCGCTGGCCTTTGGACGTATCGCGCAGGAGGCCGGGCTGCCTGCGGGCGCGCTGAACATCGTGCCGGGGTTGGGCGAGGAGGCGGGCGCGGCCCTGTCAGGGCACCCCGGCATCCATCATGTCAGCTTTACCGGGTCGGTCGGCGTGGGGGCGATGATTCAGGCAGCTGCGGCGCGCAACATCGTTCCAGTGACATTGGAGTTGGGCGGCAAGTCGCCGCAACTGGTGTTCGAGGATGCCGATCTGGACCGCGCGCTGCCGTTTCTGGTGAACGCAGGCATTCAGAATGCCGGGCAGACCTGTTCGGCCTCGTCCCGTATCCTTGTGCACCGCAGCCGCTTCGCCGAGGTGGTGGACCGGATGGCCCATCGCTATGCGGGCCTGCGCGTGGGCCCGGCCTTGGCGGATCTGGATATCGGGCCGGTGATTTCCGCCCGCCAGAGGGAGATCATCGAAGGCATGCTCGCCTTGGCGCCGGCCGGGTCGGTGGCGGCGCGTGGGCAGGTGGTGGCCGATGCTCCGGCGGGCGGGTTCTATGTGGCGCCCACCTTGCTGGCCGATATCGACCCCGCGCACCGGCTCGCGCAGGACGAGATCTTCGGTCCCGCACAGGTGGTCATTCCCTTCGATGATGATGACCACGCGGTCGCCATCGCCAATGGCACGGCCTTCGGCCTTGTCGCCGGGGTCTGGACGGAAAATGGCGGTCGCCAGATGCGGATGGCCAAGCGGCTGCGGGCGGGGCAGGTGTTCGTGAACAACTACGGCGCGGCGGGCGGGGTGGAACTGCCGTTCGGCGGGGTGGGCAAGTCCGGGCATGGCCGCGAAAAGGGATTCGAGGCGCTTTATGGCTTCTCCGTCCTGAAAACCGTGGCGGCGCTGCACGGCTGAAAGGGGTTCCCCCAAGGGGGCGCGTCAGCCCCCTTGGGCGGGGGGTGCGGGGGGCTGGCCCCCCGCGTCGCCCGCGCGCAGCAAGGCCGCAGCGATCAGCCGGGCCGTGGCCGCTTGCGCGCCGATCTCCGGCAACAGCGGGCCGGTGAACCCCGCCGCCTCCAGCGCTTCGGGCACGTCCCCGGCCACATGCCCGGCCCGCAGGGCAAAGAACGGCAGGCAGACCGCAGGCCCAAGGTCGCGCGCGGCGTCGGTCAGAAACGGGGCTTCCTCGACAAACCCCACCGCCACGCGGGCAAATCCGCTCAGGGCGCGCATGTGGTCGGCCATCGCATAGGTGGACTGCGCACTCGTGCGCGACACCTTGCTGCCGTGGGCTGCCAACAGCAGCGTGCAGGCGGCGGGGGCCAGCCCCGCGACGATGGCGCCTTCGC
>JAUXPG010000363.1 GCA_030683915.1 Gemmobacter sp. | reverse complement strand
GTCGCGGTCCCACAGATCGAAGCCGCATTCCGACACCCGCGCCCCGATCACGCTGTCGGGCGACAGCCCCAACCGCGCCATCCCTGCCATATCGGCCTTCATGTGGGTCTTGCCGACCAGCCAGCTTTGCACCCCGGCACCGCGCAGATGGTCGCCCAGCGTCATCTCGCCCACCTTCAAGGGATAATTGTTGTAGGCGGCGCCGTGGCTGGACACATAGCGCCCGGTATAAAAGCTCATCCGGCTGGCGCCGCAGACCGGCGACTGCACATAGGCGCGGCTGAACCGCACACCCTTGGCCGCCAGCCGGTCGAAATGCGGGGTGGCCAGATGCGGGTGCCCGGCACATCCCAGATAATCGTACCGAAGCTGATCATACATCACGAACAGGATGTTGCGCACACTGCCCAAACCAGGCCTCCCTTTGCCTACGCGTCTGGCGTGTGCAATGCCACCGCCCGGCGCAGAAACGCAAGGTTGACCGGCGAATGCGGGCGCAAGGCCAGACGCTCGTGCGCCAAGGCATGCGCCAGCCCCGGCATCCGCCCGCGGATCGCCGCCTCGGTCAGGGTCCAGTCGATCACGTCGCGCTGCGCGTGGCTGCCGCCAAAGCCGTTGGCGATGTGGCGCCCGGCCAGCAGCCGGTCGGCCGCCAGCGCGTGATCGCCGCTGCGGAAGGCACGGAACCCCTCGATCAGCGGCACGCCCCAGCGGCGCATCCATTCCGCCGCCTCGCTGCAGCCCTGCGGCGCGCCGACCAGCCGGTCCACCCGGTCGAACCGCCCGGCGCCCAGATGCGCCATCGCGGCGTGCAGGTCGTTGAAGGCATAGTAGCCGGGGCTTTCATGCGCCTGCCATGCGTCCGACAACGCCTGCCAGCGCCCACCGACATCCCCGCCCTGCATCTCGATCCGCCACAGCAGCGCGGCCCCATCCGCCAAGGCCAGCGCAAGCGCCAGGCCACCCCGGCGCACCGGCCCGTCATACAGTGCCAGCGCCCCCGCCACATCGTCCAGTTCCAGATGGCAAAGCGCGCGGTGCCACCAGTTGTGCACCTGCAGGTTGTCGTCCTCGGCAGCCCACCAGGGTTCCCGCGCGGCCATCCAGCCCAGACCATCTTGCGGGCGGCCGGTCATTTCCAGCACATGCGCCACCGCGTGATGCGCCCAACTGTCGCGCGGATCGGCCGCAACGGCGGCGCGGCCAAGGTCCTCGGCACGGGCATAATCGCCGGCCTCCTCATGGCCGAAGGCGGCCATGCCCATGACCCAGCTTTCCCCCGGCGCGCCGTGCCAGCGCGGAAGCACACGGGCCACCCGGTCGCGCAAAGACCGCGCATTGGCGGTGAAAAAGTCGATCAGATGGCCCGATTGCAGCGCCAGCAAGTCCCGTGGCGCCTCGGCCTGCCACCGTTCCAGCGTCAACCCGGCCTGACTCCAGTTGCCCGCCAGCACTGCGCGCAGCGCCGTCCCATGCGCCGCCTCGCGCGCGCCGCCGGGGATGGCTTCGGCCCGGTCCACAAAACCCCGCGCCATCTGCGCCGCCCCCGGTTCGGTCGCGAGCGCGTAAAGCCAGCCCTTGGCCAGCCACAACATCGCACACTCCGGGCTTTCGGCGATGCCCGCATCCAGCGCCCCCACCGGGTCGCCGCGATAAAGCGCATAGGCCGTGACGCCCGCATCGAATGCAGCAGCCGAAGCCGTGCTTGCGCCTGCCAGTGGATTGCCCTGAAGATCCTGCCGCATCCTCCCCCCGCGCTTGCCCTGCCGCACTGCCACGAGACACCCTCGGCGCAGAAAGGTCAACGCAGCACTGCCCGAACGCGCTTGACCCGCCCGGCCCGATCTGGCACCCCTGTGCCCGGCCGGGCCTGTAGCTCAATGGTTAGAGCAGGGCGCTCATAACGCCTTGGTTGGGGGTTCGAGTCCCTCCGGGCCTACCAGTCCAACCCGTTGTTGATGATGACATACCATAAGTGTGCTCGATTTGGCCGTTTTGACTGCTCACCCCAGTCAAGAGGATTTCGTCGCCGTGGTGAAGGAACCCTGTGGATATCCACATAAAACATTGATTAATATTGGATTCTTTCAGAGCCGCGCGAGACAAAATCACGACTTAACGTTCGCTCCGACCGAGCACGCCGAGTTTCACAGTTTGCGGTCTTTTGTGGCTCCCAGGGCCGCCTCAACCGCCTCCCGCAGGAACAGCCGGCCAAAATCCTGACCTTCCGGCGAGAACACAGGCACCCCTGCCCGCATCAAATCCGCGCGAAGCTCAGGAATCGCCCGCCCGGTTTCGGCCGAAAGCGTGCGCATGGTCACGAACCGTCGATGAAAATCCGCAATATCTGCCGCCGTCATGACGGTATTTGCGATCCCGGTTTTGGGATTTCGCATCACCGTTGCGGAGGCCTGCCCAGCATCGATCAAGGCGCGGAAGCGACCCTTGTCCTTGATGCCGACCGAAATGCCGAACGCGGTCGCGGTGATGAGGGTTTCCGCGTCCGGAACAGCTGACGGACGGGCAAGTCGATCCAGCTCCAAGATGCGCAGCCGCAGGTCCGAAAACCCATCACCAACTGCACCGATCACAAGCCTCCCGTTCCGAACTGCGTCCAACAGCGCGGCAATCGGTTGGCGGCACCGACGGCTTGCAGCCAAGAGAGGTTCCCACCCCGCATCTGTTGCCGAAATCTGCTGGGCCTTCGCCTTCAGATCGGCCAACAGGCCCATCGCTTGGGTCAAGCTCCAGCGCAAATGGACCGCCTCGTTCTGTACACGCGGCGTCAAAAGCCCCTCGGACACAAGCCTTGCGAGTTCAGTTCGGCTCGCCCCCATCTCTCGCTGCAGGGTCTTCAAGCTGACCAAGGTGGGGATCTCCGCCAGCAAAGCGGCGTGATCTTTGGCATTGAAGACCCGACGGTTGGAATACCGGGTATCACCGGCGATCAAAGCCCCGGCTACGATCAGGAAGGGTTCCAGCAATTCTTCGGTGACGCCGACTTCTCTTGCGGCGCTGTATAGGGAATGCAGCCGGCGTTCGGGTTGCACCTCTCCCAAAACGATCTCGCCCGCAGCCACTGGCCAGACCGACAGGATGCAGTCGCGCAAAAGCTGGCGGAACAGATCGAAGGCAGGATCATTCGCGTAATCGGTCCGAAGTTTTGTATGCAGATGCCCGAAGACCGCTTTCGGTTCTTCGCGCTTTCCGCCCGATGCCTCAACCAAAGCTATGAACGCCGCTGAAATCGCCGCTTCGCCCTGCCGGGCAACGGCAAACCCTGCCTGCTGCACTGCGCGTAGCCTGTGGATGTCGTCCTGCCCCGGATCAGCTTGATGGCGCAGGAATTCCATCCCGAGCAACCGGCAAAAGGCTGTGGCGGGGTAGAGCCCTTGATTGGCCAACCACGTGTGATCTTCCCCGCCCTCCAGCCGACGATCCAGCCAAAGGTCATATTCCGTGGGATCGCAAGCGGGGCGATCCATGGTTCCTGCCAGAAGATCTGCCTCGATTTCCTTGGAACGAAGCGCAAAATCGTAACGTGTGTATCGATTGTCCGCGGTCCAGAGTGGCACAAGAAGATGCCGGTGTTTCACGCAGAGCGTCACCTCGCGCAACTGCCAATCGCCCCCCATTGCCATGGCTTCCGCCGGGACTCCGGAATGTGCCAGAGCATCCTCGCGAAGGCAAACCGGGCACCCCCGAAGTGTAGGATTGCGCAGCGCACGCGAAATGAAAACCTCGCCCCGAAAGCGCATCCTGGCATCACCAATGGGCTCGCCCGACCAGGATGGCAGCACCTCGATCCCCGCTGAGGCCAAACCGGCCCAATGGGCTAGACTGTCCAGAGCTTCCGAGTCACCATCCAGAAGACGCCGAAACGAAAACCCCATGTTTTGCGCGAACTCCACCACAGGGGTCCGGCGCATCGCCGCAAACCGCGAAAAGAACGATGGCACCGTCTCGCGTGGAACAGGATCTGGTCGAAGAGGGAACCTAGGGTCAGGACTCGTTCTCGCATCATAGCCAGAACAT
>JAUXPG010000318.1 GCA_030683915.1 Gemmobacter sp. | reverse complement strand
TGAGGCTGTCACCCAGAGTGTCGACCTGGACCATCGCGTCGGGGGTCTGCGCCGGTTCGGAGCCGAGCTCGGCCGCCGTGTCGGCCGGATCATCCCGGCCGAGGATGCGTGCCCGGACCTCGTCGAGCGGGAAAAGGGGGTTGGTGTCTGTTTTGCGTCCCGGGCTGACATACCAATGGGTGGTGATGTCGCTCAGGCTCTTGATGCCGCCGAACAGCACCTCGAGCAGCTGGATCAGAGCCGCCAGCTGCGCCTCGGGATAGGGCATCCACAGCCCGCGCCCGTGCGCTTTGGTCTCTACCTCGCGGATGCCGAAGAGATTGACGGCCAGCAGTTGGCCCCACCAGGTCATCGCCATGGTCTCGGAGACCCGCGTCATGCGGCCGGGGTTGACCAACTCGATGCCGATGGAAAAGCCGTTGCACCAGCGCCGGCCGTTCCAGGTGGACTCGCCAGCGTGGTTCGCTTGCCGGTTGGTGGCCACTAGTTGGGTAACCTTGCCATCCAGTTCGATGACAAACTGTGCGCTGGCCGAGCCTGTATTTTTGGAGGCGAGATAGGCGGCGGAATTGCCCGCCTCTAGCCGCCCGGCGGTGTCATGGAGGATGACGATTTCGGGGACGATCACTGCACCCGTAAAGTGGGCAGGCAGCCACTTGGCTGTGTCGATCCGGTGATTGAGGAGTTTCATGCTGGCCCCGCTCTGGGGGCGCATCTCGCCCCGGTCAGCGACCGGGATGCCACACACTCTATATACAGGGCCGTGGGATGCAGTTTCGGGGGGATCAGTCGAACAGCGGCAAGAAAGGCTCGCGGTCGCGCTCGCGCCGCATCTGGGCGCGCTGCTTGCGCACCCACATGGAACTGACCCCATGCTCGGTGGCCAGATCATTGGCCGAGCGGCTGGGGTTGGTCAATCCTGCGTCGAGGATCGCCGCGCGCAGCAGGGCGGCGCGGCGTTCCAGTTCACGGCCGCGCGCGCTGGGGAAGTCCAGCTTCTCGCCTCCGAACCGCTCGGCCAGCCAGACCGCCACATCCGCACCGACCTCGCCGGCCAGTTTCGACGCAGCGGCATGGGCCGGTTTCGGGATGTCGCGCCGCTGGCCGCCCGCACTGGCGATCAGCCGCAGCCGGGCCGCCTGGCCCAGATCACGCTCCAACTCGTCAATCCAGGCGGTCATGATCCCCCCCCGAACTTCGTGGTTTCATTGCCCCAGGTGGCGCCGGCGGGCCAAGCCTCGCGGGCGAACAGCTCGCAGCGTGGGCCGTACGGCACCAGCTGCTCGATCATTTCGCGCATCTGCACCGGCTTCCGACTGTGCTCGCGCCGGATCGCTTCGATGCTGTCCGGGATGGCCTCGGGGCGCAGAACCTGTTGCGGTGCGAGGACCAGGTTGCGGGCCGACCGGCTGGCCACACGCGGACGGCCGATCTTGCCGACCAGGAACGGTTCGGTGGCCGAGCGCAGCACGAATCCCGTGCCCATCGCGACGTTCCAGTGAACCGTCCGCTTGGTCCAGCTGCCGCCGGTGACATAGTCAAAGCCCCAGGCGGTCATGACATGCAGGGCCTGTTGCAGATGTGGCCAGGTCGACCACAGGAACAGGTAGCAGTCAGGTGTCGCCAGTTCCCAGACCGGTAGACGGGCCACCTGCGGCATGGTCAGGGTCTGGTAGTGCGCCTCGGGGCTTTTGGCATGGCCCGCGTCGGAATACATCCGGTAAGACCACGGCGGGTCTGCCAGGATGGCCGAGTAGAAGCCAGGTACAAGATCCCCGAACACCCAGGTCATTCGTCGAACTCGCGGCGGCGGCGCACGCGTCCGGTGCGCTTGTCAGGATGTGTCGGATACTGACAGGTCACGATGGCCCCGCCTTCGATCCGAAACTCCAGCCCGCCGATCAGGACCCCGCAGGCGCCCTGGTCCAGGCCCCGGCGGCACAGGTCGGCGATCTCGGCCCGGATCGCGTCGATATCCACGCCGCGCGCACGCTCCAGATAGCGGATGACGGCATGATCGGTGACAGGGGGGCGCTTCATTTCTGCACCTTGACGCCGTGGCGCCGGCACATGCCTTGCAGCGCCTGGATGACATCGTTGATCTGACCGGCATCGCGCAGGGTGTCGATTTCGATCGGCACCGAAGACCAATGCGCCTCGAACCGCGACCGGACGAACGCGTTCAGCCCGTCGCGGCCGGGTCGATCAAGGTGGCCAGCCTTGCCCAGCAGCCCCCAGAGGACATGGACATAGCGCAGATCGGCGCGCGAGGCCGCCGGGCGGCGGGGCTTTGAACTGCCCTTCGAACCCTTGTTGAAATAGCTGTTGCCGCCCGGTTTGAAACCCCGCGCCTGCAGGGCGGCCACCACTTGGCGCAGCTCGGCATCGGACATGTCCGCCATGCTGGCCTTACCGGTGGCGACTACCTGCAACCCGCGCCGGGCGTCCTCGTCCAGCCCGAGCTGGCGGCAGGCCGTGTGGATCATGCGTTGGAGGGAGCGGTCAGCCATCACGCACCGCCAATATGGCTGCGGATGCGACGATTGAAGTCCACCTGTGCGGCGGCCTGCGCAGCCGCCCGGGTGCTATAGCCCGGAGTGTGGACGTAAGCGGTTTCGCCGGGGCTGGTCAGGGTCCAGTCGCCGGGCTTTCCGTCGATCATATAGAAAACCCTCATGCCGCAGGCCGCCGCGATCAAAGCTTGGCCGTGGTATCCGGACGGCGACCACACCAGCGGCTTGACCGGCACCGCATCGGCACTGACAGGGGCGGGGATGGGATGGGCGGAGACGTCGCCTGTCTCGGCAAAGTGCGTCAAGGTCGGCAGGATTGCTCGCACATCATCCTGCGTCAGATGCATGCGGTTATTGGCGTTGATTGTCTGTCCCGGGAACACCTCGCCGAGGTCAACATCGTGCCAGCCAGTGTAATCCCCTGGAAAGCGCTTCAGGCCCAGATTGTCCGCGCCGAACCAAATGGCATGTTCGGTCGCGAGGCTGCTTTTCTGAATGGAGCAATCCACGCCATAGTGATCGCAGAAGCAAACCTTCTGGAAACCGCGCGAAGTCTGTCTTTCCGAGAGAGCCACAAGCTGGCTGTCGGACGGCAGGTCGCGCTCGTGCTCGAGGGGGCTGCGGCGATCGTGTGGGGTCGGGTCGGTCATGCCAGCAGCCTCTCCAGCTCGCGCGCGATGGCGTAGAGGTCATGGCGGCGGCGGTGATCAGAATAGATGCCGTCGATCACATAGACCGCCCGATCACCGGGCCGGTCGCGGCACTCGACCGACATGGTTTCGTCGATGTGCAACACCTTGGCCAAGGCATCCTCCAGAATGGAAACACGCTGGGCGATGGGCATGTCGGGGCGAAGCTGGGCCATCACACGCCCCCGAACATCATGCCTGCCAAGAAGAGCAGGGAAATCGCAGCAACGAGGGTCGGGACGCTGAACAGAAGCGCGGCGTGAACGCCGGGACGGTCGCCCCGTGCTGCGGAAAAGCCGAGCGTCGCAACGAGGACAAATGCCACCGATAGCAGGCAAAGACCGACAATCAGAACCAGCCACTGCATCACACGGCCCCCTTCTTGCGCCGGGCCTGCACGATCCAGTTGCGGCAGGCACCGGCGGGCGAGCTGGTCGAGGTTGACCGCATGCCGAACGCGGACACGGCATAGCCGTGGATACCATCCGAGAACGTGCCACCCACCGCCGTGAGGCGCCGCGCCAGCTCGGCTGTTGCCGTCTCAAAGCCGCCACGGTCGCGGTATTTCGCCGGGATCGTCGGTGCGAACCGTTCCAGTTCGTCTGCGAAGTCGAGGGCGGGGTGTTTCATCCGGCGGCCCCCACGATCGTGACGTGAGGCAGCCCCCAGGCGGCGGTTTCCAGGGCATCCATGATGCCCAAGGATTCCGCGTCCTGAATGGCTTCACAGAGGTCTGTGGCCCGGTTGGCGATGACCAGGTTGAACTCGGTCTGAGCCTCGCCGATCAGTTCGCCGTCGGTGCTGTCATCGCCGACACGATCGAGGACCGCATCAAGGCCCTGACAGAGAGCGGCAAGAACCAGGCAGTGAACCCGGATGCGACGGAACTTTTCGCCAGGGCTGTCCATCACGCCCTCGCCAGGTCGATGGTGACGGCCGACCAGGGTCCGTCGGGGGCGTCGCGATGTTCGATCCGAACATAGGTTTTCGATCCGATCACCCGCATCGCTTCGCGCAACGCACGCATCGCCTCGACCCAGCGCGGTTCTGTTATGTCGTGGCGCAGCAGGCCGAAAATCTCCGAGCGGTTGATCTGGCCTTCACGATCGGTGTTGAAGGCGCGTGTCACGATGGCGCGGATCTCGGACCGGGCTTCTGCCGCCCATTCATTGATGCATTCGTCGATCAACGCCTTGGCGATCTGCAAGCCGGGGCCGAAGTCGATCAGATCGGCCACGCGCACCGAGACCCGCATCATGCCGTCAAAGCTCGTGTAGGTCCGGTTGCCCTTGGCGCCACCCTTTGTAAGCCCGTACTCTTGCGCCAGCAGCGCGTCGAAGTCGCCGAGGTCCTCGAATGTGTGCGCCTTGAAACGGCTGACCTGATCCGAAAGCGCCAGCGCATAGCCGAAGATCTTGCGGACCGTCTGGTCTTCCAACTGGTCAGTTGCCTTGACGTGTTCCACCGGCTCCAGCCCGCCGTTAGCCTTGCGCCAGTAGGTCTTGCCATCGACCAGAACCGTCGGCGGCGGCACCGGGTGCGGTTCAAATCGGGAGGTCTTGTCGGTCATCGTGTCATGCTCCTGGTATGGACCAGCCGCCGGGGCGGCCGGGGGGTGTAGGGGTCGATGGGCCAGAGCCCAAGGACGAGGCAGGCCAATGCGAGGGATTCGACATCGGCTATGGTGAGGTGCCGGGGGCCATCCGGACCGAGCCGCTGGATCCGGCCAAGCGCCCGTGCGGCGGCAAGGAGGATGTCAGCATTGCTGCGGTCAGCCGGCATCGCGCCCCCCGACGAGACGCAACTCGGGCCGCTGGCCCCGCACGCCATAGACGGTGCGCATGTCGTCCGAGACCTCGTAAAGCTCGCCATGCAGGCGCGTCAGGTCGGCAGGCGTTGCGGCCTGGCTGGCAAGGATCCAGGCGGCGGCCACCAGAACGACCAGCTCGGCCGCCCCGGCTGTCAGGTCGGGCGCCCAGACCCCGCCGATCAGCCGGGCAAAGCGCTCGGTGTCCGGGTCCGCCCAAGGCATTGCGTCGATCTGGTCAAGCAGGGTCATCCGCCACCTCCGGTGCAGGGCGATAGCGGGGGCAGCGGTGGCATTCGCGGTACATCCGGTTGCGCAGCGGGTTGCCCGTTCGGAACACCGCCGCCTTGCTGCGCCAGTCCTGACAGACCTGTGTCGGCATGGTGCCAAGCGCAGGGCAGGCGACCAGCGCGTTCATGAACACACCGCGCACCCGCTCTTCGACCGCATCAAGCCGGGCACGATAATTATTGTGCAGCACCTGGCTGACCGTGGCGCCGCTCAGGCTCAGCCGTGCGGCCACCTTGTTCTGCGATGTCT
>JAUXPG010000253.1 GCA_030683915.1 Gemmobacter sp. | reverse complement strand
AAGCCCAGCGGTGGGCGGAACCGTGCGACCAGGCTTTGTTGTGTGGGGTCGAAGGACGCCAGCCAAGGGGCCAGCAGAGCCAGCGCGAGTAGCGCAAGGCCGATCAGAAGTGCCGCGCGCCGCACGGCATCGGCCTCGGCCCATAGGGTCATGATCAAGCCGGGGGTGGGGGCACTTTGGGCCAAGCTCATCGCGCGATCCCCCGACGCATCCGCGGATCAGCAAGGCCATAGGCCAAGTCTGTCAGCATATTGATCACGATCACCGCGAAGGCCACGGCGATGACGCCGAATTGCAGCACGGGGTAATCGCGGCGGATCGCGCTCGACACCAGCAGTTCGCCGATGCCGGGCCAAGAGAACACCGACTCCACGACTACAGACCCCGACGCCGCCAAGCCCGCCAGTTTCAGCCCAACGACGGACAGGATTGTGATCCAGGCATTGCCCAGCCCGTGGCGAAGGATCACGCGATGGTCGGGCAACCCCTTGGCCAACGCGGTGCGCATGTAATCCTGTCCCAGCACATCCAGCATGGCGTTGCGGGTGAACCGCATCAGCGCGGCAATCAGCGCGGCCGACAGCACTGCTGTGGGCATCAGAAAATGCAGCGCCGTACCGTTGCCCATCACAGGCAGCCAATTCAGCCAGTAGGCAAAGGTCAGTACGAGAAAAACTGCCAGCACGAAGTCCGGAATGGCGTAGCCCAGAAAGGCTAACGCCATGACCGCACTACCCGCCCATCGGTCCCGCCACACGGCCGCCACAATGCCCAGCGGAATGGCGACCATCAATGTCACCGACACAGCGGCCGCCAGCAATTGCAGCGAAGGCGCAATGCGTTCGACCACGATCTCGGCCACCGGGCGTCGTTCGATGAAACTCAGCCCGAATTCGCCATCGGTGAACCCACGCAGGAAAGAGACGTACTGATCCCACAGTGTCCGGTCGAGGGCGTAGTAACGGATCAGGATTTCGCGGTCCTCGGCCGTTAGCCCTTCGCCAAGCACGAAGTCGATCGGGTTGCCCGATAGCCGGGTGACCAGAAAGACCAGAGTTATGATGACGAGGAAGGTCAGCACCATCCGCAGCGCGGCGCGCAGCAAAAGGGTCAGCATGACTGCGCCCCCAATTGTCGAGGCGCATCTATCGGCGCGGCAATCTGAACAAATTCCACCCCTGCGGCGCGTGCCGCACCGCCATCGGTCTGCGGGGTGTCGCCGATATAGACAGCCGCACCCGGCAGCACGGCTGCGCGGGCCAGTGCTTTGCGGATCAAATCGGGCGCGGGCTTTCCGATACAGCGCGGCGCCACATCGGGCAGCATGGCGAGAAGTGCAGCAAAAAGCGCCCCGGTTTCGGGAACAGGCCGGCCATCGGTGTCCGGGTGACTGGGGTCTGGGTTGGTGAGCCACAAAGGCGTGCCGCGCCCGACGATGTCCGCCAGCCGTGCCAGATCGGCAAAACAGAAACCCGTATCGCGCGCCAGCACTGCGACATCGGCCCGGTCATTCACCGCCACTAGCCCAAGGTGTTGCGCCAGCGCCTGCAAGGCGGGGGTCGCAAACAGCGCCACCCGCGCGCCGGGGCGCTCCGAAGCCACGGCGCGCAGCGTTTCCTCGCCTGCCAGCACGATGCGGTCAGCGGGATGATCCAACCCCATGCCCGCGAGCCGCTGCGACAGGCCCGCTGCGGTGTCGGTAGAATTGTTCGACACGATCCACAGCCGCGAGCCACAGGTTTCGATCAGCGCAGGCACCTGAGGCAGCACCCGGTTGCCTGCAATCAGGCATCCGTCCAGATCGGCCAAAACGGCTGCGCGGTCGGTCCAGCCGCCGCGCAGAAAGTCTGCCATAGGGATTGCCGTTGTCAATTATTCGCCCTTTCGTCGTCTTGACGGACAGATGGCAGCGGGCTGTGACAGTGCTGTTACAACCGAAGGCTAAGGTTTCAGCTCATGAAAGCTCCGCTTACAGACCACTTGCGCACCTTGTCCCCAGCCCGGCTGCGCGCGAATCTCACGGTGGCCGAAATGGGGTCGTTCTCGGCCGCGGGGCGTCGGCTGGGCGTGTCGCACACCGCCGTGTCGCAACAGATTCGCGAAATGGAGGCGGCCTGCGGAATCCGCCTGTTCGACCGTGCCGACGGCGCGTTGCGCCCCACGCCGGTCTGTCAGGAACTGGCAGAGATCGGCCAGCGCATCATCGCCGCGGAACAGGATGCCGCCCGGGTTTTGGATCGGCGCGATTCACAAGGGAAACCTCGGTTGCGTCTGGGTCTTGGCAACTCCATGCCCGGCATCGCGATAGCCGCGCGGATGCTGGCATTGCACCCGGGGCTTTCGATCGCCGTCGAAACCGGATCCCATCAGGAAATTCTGGCTGCCGTCCTGCGGCGCGACGTCGAGGTGGCGGTGCTGCCAGACCTGCCCCCCGACCCACGGTTTCGCCGCACTCCCGTGATCACGCAGGAAGTGGTGGCCATCGTTGCTACACAAGGTCCCTGGCAAGGTCATGATGCGGTAACGCTGGCTGATCTGGCTGCGGGGCCGCTGGTATTCCGATCCAGAGGGTCCTCGACACAGAAAGTGGTGGATCGTGCCTTTCGCCGTGCCGGCCTGGCACCCGATCCGCGGTTGACCGCAGACACCCGCGACGTGGTCTACGAGGCGGTGGCGGCCGGTATCGGTGCGGGTTTCATGTGGCGCCACGGCACGCAGCGCACCGACATGGTGCGCCGTCTGCCAATCATCGACCTGTCCGCGCCTTCGGAGGAGGTCGCCTTTGCCCTGGCGGACGAGCGCAACCAGATGGTCGACCTGTTCCTGGCCCTGGCGGCAGACCATGCCCGCGCCGGGTCAGGCGGCTGAACCGCCTACCGGGCTTCGCCATGGCAGGGTTCCCGGCGGCAGCCGGTGCGCCATCCGGTCCAGCGCCAGCGCAGGGAGCAGCACCAGCACCAGCGACAGCACCGCCATTGCCGCCGCCGCGGTGGAGTTGCCTTCGTACTGCAAGGCAAAGACCATCACACCCACCGTCTCATGCCCTGCCGACCACAGCAGCGCCGACAGCGTCAGCTCGTTGATCGCCGTCATGACCAGCAGCAGCGATCCGGCCATCAGCGCGGGCAGCACCTGCGGCGCCATGATCCGTGCCAGACGCCGCAGAGGTCCGGCGCCGACAATGCGCGCGGCTTCGTCCAGTGCCGGGTCCAGCGCCTCGGCCACCGCCAGAACCGGGCGCAGCACCAAGGGCAGGAACCGCGCAAGATAAGCGACCAGCAGGATGGCAAAGCTGCCATAAAGCGAGCCGATCAAGGGCAGCGGTCGCAGAAACACCAGGATCATCGCCAGCGCCACCACCGTGCCCGGCACCACCCAGGGCGCATCCACCAGCCAGTCCAGCACCCGCACCAGCCGCGACCGCGCTGAGGTTGCCAGAAAGGCAAAGGCCAGCGCCACCAGCGCGCAGCCTGCCGCCGCCAGCACCGACAGCAGCGTGGAATTGATCATGGCCCGGCCAATGGCCGGATTTGCAGCCAGATCGGCAAAGTTGCGCAAGGTGATGGTGTGGGCGTTCAGCGCAACACCCAGTGCCGGGGTGAGCGCTGTGCCGAGGAGCGCCAGCATCGGCAGGATGGCGATCATTGCTAGCAGCGCCCAGACGGTTGCGGCAGCCAGCCCTTGCCAGCGGCTTGCCGAAAGGGGCGCCATCGGGGCGCTTTGCCCCATCGGCACCGCCAACCGCGCCAGAACCAGCGCGCGCACGGCCATCGCTGCCACCGCCAGCACCACTAGGATCAGCGCCAGAACCGCCACCTGACCTGCAATCGACGGCCCGAACCCGTTCAGCCGCTGATAGATCAGCGTGGTCAGCATCGGAAACCGCCCCGGGATGCCCAACAGCGCCGGCACCCCGAAATTGCCAACCGCCGCTGCAAAGGCCAGCACCGCCCCGGCCAGCGCCGCTGGCGCCACCAGCGGCAACACGATGCGCGCCACGATCCGGCCGGTTCCGGCACCCACGATCCGCGCGGCCTCGACCAGATCGGCCGGAATGGCAATCAGCGCCGCGCGAACGGCGATGAACACCAGCGGCATGTGCTCGATCCCCATCAACAGCGCGATGCCCCAACCCGAATAGATTGAGTTGGTCTGCCCCGGCGGTGGCGCCAGCCCCAGTGGCGCCAGCACGGGCGACGAGGCGCCGGTCAGCTCGATCCAGGCTAGCGCCATGGTCTGCGACGGGATGAGCAGCGGCGAAAGGATCAGAAAGGTCATTGCCACCTGCCCGCGCAACCGGAACAGCCCTGTCAAGAGCGCCAGCGCCACCTCCAACCCGGCCGAAATCACTACCGACCCCGCCGAGGCCGCTAGCGTGTTCCAGAACGCCCGGCCCGTGGCGCGGGCCGACAGCACCTCGGGGATCAGGTCAAGGGGCATGCCGTCGCGGCCCGGCCCCAGCGCCTCGGCGAACAGGCGCAGCAGGGGCCAGACCGAAACCGCCAGCACCCAGGCAAGCACAAGGGCGGCAAGGATGCCCTCGCCGCCCCTGAAACGCCATGCAGGCCGGTCAGCCACCAAAGAGATCGGCAAAGGTTTCCTTGTTCTTCGCATCTTCGGACAGCATCCGGCCGTAATCGGCGGGCAACAGCGTCAGCGTGGCCGGATCGGGGTAGCCCGCGGGCTGCGCCACGCCTTGCAGGATCGGGAAATACCCCTGCGCGACCGACTGTTCCTGCGCCGCGCGGCCCATCTGCCAGTCGACGAACACCTTGGCCGCGTCCACCGCGTCGGACCCGTTCAGGATGGCAACGGGCTGGGTGATGACCGAAACGCCTTCGGCCGGATAGACGAAATCGACCGGCGAGCCCTTGGCCTTGGCGTTCATCGCCATGTATTCGATGATGATGCCATAGGCCTTTTCGCCGCGCGCCACGGGCAGCGCCGCCTGATCCGCCTGCTGTTGCCCTTGCGCGGTCAGGGGGCTGTCGGTGCTGCCTGCGATGACATCGGCCGCATTGGCGACGGTTTCGCCATGGCGCAGGAACCAGAAAGGGTGGTGCAGCAGCGGGATCACAGGGCAAGCTCTGCCCCGACCGCCACGGGGACCGGCACTGTCGCCTGCAGGGCAGCCACAGCCTCGGGCTCGCAGAAGGCAGGTATGACCCGCTCGGGGCGCACGGCATCCAGCAGCCTGCGCAAGCCGGACAGGGTCGGATGCACGTTCCAGCGCCGGAACAGCGCCTGACCGTCCTGCACCATCCGTTGCGATGGGGTGCCTGCTGCAAGATGGCCTGTAAAGACGATGCGCGCCGTGCCATCGGCGGCGAACCGCGCCGCAAGGGCGGCCGACAGGCCCGATTCCGCGTTCGGCCCGGCTGCGATCATCGCGCCGTGTGGGGGGCTGTCGGGGGCCAGCACCGCGGCCTCGTCCAGCAAGGCGCGCAAGGTTGGTCCTGCCTCTGCCACCAGCCAGCCGGGGCAATCGGCCATCACACGGGCCACCCTGCGATGCGCCGGGCACAGTGCCACCGGCACCCCGGCCCGCTGAAAGGCCAGCGCTATTTCCAGCCCGCGCCCGTGCGCCGGGGCGGGCAGCAGCATGGGCGCATCGGCAAGCGCCGCCAACTCTGCGATCTGATCGGGCAAGCCTGCGTCTGCGACGCCATAAGACGCATCGGCGATCAGCACCCGCGCAGGCAAGGGGGCGGCATATCGCCAGATCGCGCCTTCATCGCTGATGTCGCCGGTATAAAGCACCCCGTCCGCCCCGCCGATCCGCATCCAGACCGCACCGGGCGCATGACCTGCCGGGCCGGTTTCGTTGCTCAGCCCGCAGACGACGCCCCGGGCGTCAAGCGGGATGGCCGCCCGCAAGACCGGATCGGTTGCCAGCGCGATGACCGGCGGTGTTGCATGGATAGGCGGCGATCCCACCTGCTCCGCCAGATGCAGCCCGCCCGCATGGTCGGCATGGCCATGCGAAACAAGAATCGCATCGACCGGCCCCACCCCGGCCAGATCAGGCAGCCGGTCTGCATCCGGCCCGCGCCCGATATCCAGAAGCAGGCGCCGACCGGCCATCTCCAGCAGGAAAGAGGCCGGGCCCTTGACCCCGAAACCGGACAGAGCACGCAGCCTCATGCCTGAGCAGCAGCCATGGCCGGGGTCGCGACCTCGGCCCGCGGCAGGACCCAGCCGCCCGACAGGCGCAGCCGCAGCCGCTCTCCAACCCTTGGGGCCGCGGGCAAGGCGAAACTCACGTCGCCACCGGCGTCGATCCCTTCGATCACTGCGCTGACCGCATGCTGGCCCGCGCGGAAGAAACTGCCCGTCACGCGCACGGCCAATGGCCCGTCCGGATCGGGGACCAGATGCGCAGGCCGCAAGCAAAGCCACCCCGCGCCAGACGGGGCCGCCCCCGGCACGCTGACCACCCCGGAAGGCAGCGCAACGCGGCAGTGCCCATCGTCCTGTCCCAGCACTGACACCGGAACCGTTCGCCCGTCGCCGACAAACCGGGCAACCATCGGGGTGGCCGGGCGGGCAAACAGCGCCTCGGGCGTGTCGATCTGTTCCAGCCGCCCGGCGGACATGACACCGACATGGGTAGCCACCGCCATCGCCTCGTCCTGATCGTGGGTGACTAGGACAAACCCGATACCCAGCGTGCCGTGCAGACGCCGGAACTCGGCCAGCATCTGCTGGCGAAGATGGGCGTCCAGATTGGCTAGGGGTTCGTCCAGCAGGATCAGCCGGGGCCTGAGCGCCAGTGACCGGGCCAGCGCAACCCGTTGCCGCTGCCCGCCCGACAGGCGGTGTGGCAGCCGGTCGCCCATGCCATCCAACCCCACCATCGCCAGCGCCTCTGAAACCCGGGCGCCTTCCTCGGACCGGCCCAGACCACGCAGCGCAAGGCCAAACCGGATGTTCTGCGCCACCGTCATGTGCGGCCAAAGCGCGTAGGACTGGAACACCATCCCCAGCTCCCGCGCCTCGGGCGCAACGAACACGCCCGCCCCAGCCATCACTTGCCCATCCAGGGCGATCTGCCCGGCATCGGGCCGGTCCAGCCCCGCGATCAGCCGCAACAGCGTCGTCTTGCCGCAACCTGATGGGCCGAGCAGCGCGAAAAATGCCCCCGCAGGCACCGACAAACTGACCGCATCGACCGCGGCCACCGCATCGAAGCGGCGCGTCACCCCCGAAAGCTCGATCCGCGCCATGATATCCTCTTTGGCGATCCCTGGCTCTGCATTAAAACGATGTTGTTCCTTCGCGCCTCCTCACAACAGGATCGGCATGCGGGACCTACGTTTCCCCAGGTTGCCCAACGCTGCTCAAGCACGGGCATGCAACAGTCGTGAGACCTCCAGGTGGGGCCGAGCCCTCCGGCAAATCCGAAGCGGCTCACTGGCCTGGTCAGGCCATGCCCGGCCCCCACGCGCGGACATCGCCATAAGCATCGGGAAAGCACGCCAGATCGTGATGCGGCAGCCCGCGCACACCGATCAGGCGATGCGACCAGGTGCCATCAGGGTGAAAATCGTGATCGATATATCCAACGGTCTTGGCACCAAAAACCGGCTGCCAA
>JAUXPG010000057.1 GCA_030683915.1 Gemmobacter sp. | reverse complement strand
GGGCGAGATTCTGGTGGATGGCCGCAATATCCTGGCGCTGACCGGGGCCGAGACGCGGGCGTGGCAGTCGCAATGCGCGATGATCTTTCAGCAGTTCAATCTGGTTCCACGCATGGATGTGGCATCGAATGTGCTGCATGGCATCCTGAACCGCCGATCCACCATGCAAACAATGTTCAACCTCTGGCCCCGCGCCGACATCCTCAAGGCGCTGGAGATCCTCGACCGTCTGGGCATTGCCGAACAGGCGCCGAAACGGGCCGAAGCTCTGTCGGGCGGCCAGCAGCAGCGAGTGGCGATTGCGCGCGCCCTGATGCAGGATCCGCGCATCATTCTGGCCGATGAACCGATCGCCAGCCTCGATCCGATGAATGCCCAAATCGTCATGGATGCGCTGAAAAAGATAAACGTCGAAGACGGTCGCATGGTGATTGCCAACCTGCACACACGGGATACTGCGCGGCGCTATTGCGATCGGGTGATCGGCATGCGCGACGGGCGCATCGTGTTCGACGGCACGCCTGACCAGCTGTCGACCGGCGTCGCCCGCGACATCTATGGCGCAGACGACAGTTTCAACGAATCCGCCACCTCCACCGCCATTCCGGCCGACACCCGCGCTGATGCTGCCTTTGCGGCGCGGATGCTGGCCTGATCCCTGCGCATCCTGCGCCCGAACCCCATGGAGCACCCCATGAAGACGCTGCTGCTGGCCCTGGCCACCACGACCGCCCTTGCAGGCGCTGCCGCCGCCGAAGGCATCAAGGAATTCAATATCGGCATCCTGGGCGGCGAAAACGCCCAGGACCGCCTGACCTCGACCGAATGCCTGCGCACCAAGACCGAGGCCCTGCTGGGCGTGCCGGTCAAGGTGTTCACCCCCGCCGATTATGACGGCGTGATCCAGGGCCTGCTGGGCGGCACGCTGGACTTTGCCTGGCTGGGCGCATCCGCCTATGCGAAGGTCTGGCTGACCAATCCCGACGCGGTCGAGGTGAAGCTGACCAAGCAGAACGTCGATGGTTCCACCGGCTATTATTCGATCGGGTTCGCCCGCGCCGAGAGCGGCATCAAGTCGATGGACGATGCCAAGGGCAAGACCTTTGCATTTGCCGACCCGAACTCGGCCTCGGGCTACCTGATCCCCGGCGCGGAACTGAAGGAAAAGTATGGCGCCCTGGAAGCCTATTTCGGCGAAGTGAAGATGTCGGGCGGGCATGAACAGTCCATCGTCGGGGTTGCCAAGGGCGATTTCGACGCCGCCGTGGCCTGGGCCGACGGTCTGGGCAACTGGGAAGACGGCTTCACCTCGGGCGCCTTCCGCAAAGCATCCGACTCGGGACTCGTCGACATGAACGACATCGTGGAAATCTGGCGCTCGCGCCTGATCCCCGAAGGCCCGATGGTCCTGCGCAGCGCGCTACCCGCGGATGTGAAGGACAAGGTTACTGCCATGCTTGACACCATGTGGGCAGACGATCCGGCCTGCGCCTACAACGTCGGCGCCGGCGAGGCGAAGGACTTCGTGCCGGTCCAGCACGAGGATTACCTGGGCATCATCGCCGCGCGCAAGCTGCAGCAAGGCTCGTAAGCATTCATGCCGCTCTGCCGGGTGCCGCATGGCGCCCGGCAATTTGCTGTCGGGGGATTCATGGTCGATATCGCCTTCGGGCCAGAACGGGGCCAGCGCCCCGACTTGGCCGACACCCGCGCCGCCTATCTGGAGATGGTCCGCCGCAAGCGGATGTATGGCGGGCTGCTGCTGGTGATCTTTGTCGCGCTGATGGCCTCGGGCTTTCTGCTGGCCGAGGATCGCAACGCAGGCGATTTCTGGCGCGGTCTGCCACAGGTGTTCGACTTTCCGTCCGAGGTGCTGTCCGAGGCCTGGGCGAAACGCGCCAACCTGCCCGGCTTGTTCCTGGACCATGTTCCCGCGCTGGTCGAAACGCTGAACATCGCCGCCGTGTCCACCCTTGTCGGCGCGCTGGCCGCCATGGCGCTGTCCCTGCTGGCGACCCGCGGCCTTGCCCGCTGGCCGCGGGCGATCCCGCTGTTTCGCCGCAGCATGGATGCCCTGCGTGCCATCCCCGAAATCGTGATCGCGCTGGTGCTGATCTATATCCTGGGCGGCGGGCCGGTCCCGGCCGTCATCGCCATCGCGCTGCACACCGGCGGCGCGCTGGGAAAGCTGTTTTCCGAAGTGGCCGAGAATGCCGACCTGAAACCCGTCGAGGGGCTGCAGTCGGTGGGTGCTACCTGGTTTCAGCGCATGTGGCTGGGCGTGTTGCCGCAGGTGGCGCCCAACTGGCTGTCCTATGCGCTGTTGCGGTTCGAAATCAACGTTCGGGCATCCGCCATCCTGGGCTTTGTCGGCGAAGGCGGCATCGGGCACGACCTGAAACTGGCGATGCAATGGGGCCAGGGCCGCTATGACGAGGTGGTGGCGATCTTCCTGCTGCTGTTCCTGGCCATCGTGGTCATCGACCGGGTGTCCGACCATTACCGCCACAGGCTTGTGAAGGGGCACTGACATGTCCGCCGTCGATTCCGCGCTGACCGAAACCGTCACCGCCCGCTTTGCCCGCAAGCGCCTGTTCGCCTTTGCGGTGCCTTCGGTGATCCTGCTGTATCTGGCCTTTGTTGCCGTGGCCTTCGATGTGGCGGGTCTCGCGCAACGCGCCCGGATGGACAATGCCGCGATCCTGCTGTCCGACTTCTGGTCGCACAAGATCCACGTGTCCCGCGACAACCGCTCGGGCGATCTGAGCGTGGCTTATGAAGGCGAGACCAAGGGGACCTTCCCGCCCGGCCGTCTGCCCGACTGGGTGGCAACCGACGGGACGGTGACCACCGTCGACCTCGGCGGCGGCCATGTCGTGACCTATGACGCCACCGGCGCGCGCTATGCCATGCCCGGGGCGGGCACGCTGGCTATCACGCCGCAGGATGACAGGCTGGTGCTGGACGCCCCGTACGGGTTCCCGGCCCGGATCAACGCCTCCGATACCCGCGTGACCGTCACCACCGACGCAGGCCGCCTGACCTATACAAGGTCCAAGGTCGAAACCTTCCGCTACTTCCCGGGGTGGGAGCTGTTCTTCTTCACCCTCGACAGCCCGTTCTTCGGCAAGGGGCCGCTGGACCTGGCGGGGCTGGCGGTCTGGGGCGACCGGCTTGACCCGGCGCTGCCCAACATCGCCGCCATGGCGCGCGATGTCTGGACCAACGCGATGTGGCGGCATGGCGATGTGGTCTGGGCGATCTTCGAAACCGTGCTGATGGCCTTTCTCGGCACCTTCGGCGCGGCGCTGATTGCCTTGCCGCTCGGGTTCCTCGCCGCGCGCAACTTCAACCCGCTGGGGCCTGCGCGGTTTGCCCTGCGCCGGGTGTTCGACTTCATCCGCGGGGTGGACGGGCTGATCTGGACCATCATCCTGAGCCGTGCCTTTGGCCCGGGGCCGATGACGGGGGCCATCGCCATCCTTGTCACCGACACTGGCAGCTTCGGCAAGATGTTCTCGGAAGCGTTGGAGAACATCGACGAAAAGCAAGTCGAAGGCGTGCGCTCCACCGGCGCCAATGGCGTGCAGCGCGCCCGCTTCGGCGTGATCCCGCAGGTGACGCCGGTGTTGCTGAGCCAGGTGCTGTATTTCCTGGAATCCAACACCCGCAGCGCCACCGTGATCGGCGCCATCGTCGGCGGCGGCATCGGGCTGATGCTGACGCAGGCCATCCAGACGCAAAAGGACTGGGAGGAAGTCGCCTATTACATCACCCTGATCGTGCTGATGGTCATGGCGATGGACAGCCTGTCGGGCTGGCTGCGCCGCAAGCTGATCAAGGGGGAATGATGCCGAAGCTTTCTGCCGATGCACCGCTGGTGCAAGAGGGTTGCACGATCACCCACAGCACCTTCGGGCGCTATTGCGAGGTGGGGCAGGGGTCGCGCATCGCCCACAGCACCTTCGGCGATTACGCCTATTGCGACCGGCTGTCGGACATTGCCAACACGACCGTGGGGCGGTTTTCCAACATCGCCGCGATGACGCGGATCGGGCCGACCGATCACCCATATGCCAACGCCGCGCAGCATCATTTCCTGTATCGGTCCAGCTATTACTGGGACGATGCCGAGGATGATGCCCACTTCTTCGCCGTCCGCGCCGCGCGGCGCACGGTGCTTGGGGCGGATTGCTGGGTCGGGCACGGCGCCATCATCAAGCCCGAGGTGACGGTGGGCATCGGTGCCATCGTGGCGGCGGGGGCGGTGGTGACGAAGGATGTCGGCCCCTTTGCCATCGTGGCGGGTTGCCCGGCGGTGCCGATCCGGTCCCGGTTTGATGCCCGCACGGCGGACCGGCTGCTCGCGCTCGCCTGGTGGGACTGGGACCACGCCCGCCTGCACGATGCCCTGACGGATTTCCGCGCGCTGAAGGCCGAGGCGTTTCTGGACAAGTACGGCGGCTGATCCCCGGGAATACCCGCCCCGGGCCTGACCCGGGGCCTCTGCCCCAGACCGCGGCCCCGCTGGCCGGGAGGCCCCGGGTCAAGCCCGGGGCGGGGTTTCTATTCCGCCGCCAATGCCCGGCCCACCATGCGCCGGGCCATCTCGCCCGACAGATGCGCGATGCGCCCTGCACAAAGCGTCATTTCCACCCGGCGGGTTTCCGGATTCAGCACCACCACATCCGCGCGCTGGCCGGGCTCCAGCCTGCCCCGGTCCGCCAGCCCGGCGATCCGGGCGGGCGTGGCGGAGATCATAGCCCAGGCCGCCGGGAAATCCGCCAGCTCCGCATCCGCCAGCGCAAAGGCCGCCTGTTTCAAGGCCGGATAGTAGTAATCCGACACCAGCGCATCGCACAGGCCTGCCGCAACCAGATCGGCCGCCGCGATGTTGCCCGACTGGCTGCCCCCGCGCACCACGTTCGGCGCGCCCATCAGCACCGGCTCGGCCGCCGCCTTGGCGGCCTGCGCCGCGGCAACGGTGGTCGGGAATTCACAGACCGGCGCCCCGATCCCGCGATAGAAGGCGCGGGTTTCCGCCGTGCCATCATCGTGCGAGCCCATCCGCACCCCTTGCGCCGCAAGCGCCGCCGCAATCCGGGCCAGCGCCGCAGGCACATCCGGCCCCTGCGCCTGCGCGGCGCGCACGATGGCCAGCATGTCCCCGGTGCTGCGCCCGTGCTGGGCGGCCCATTGTGCGAAACGGTCCGGGCGGTTGTCGGCCAGATCCAGCGCCTCGGGCAGATGGTCGTTGAACACGACGTAATCCACGCCATGCGCGGCCACCGCTGCCAGCACATCGGCATGTTCCGGCAGCACATGGGTTTCCAGCCGGATCTGCACCCGCACATCGGGCAGCATCTCGGGCCGCATCCGATCCAGCGCCGCCAGCAAGTCGCGCGTTGCCGGCCCCGAACGGAACCCGCCTTCCCAGCTCCAGCTTTGCGCGAACCACGCCGTTGTGACCCCGTTCACCGCCAATTCGGCCGCGGCCGAGGCCAGTGCGCGCGCCTTGTCGAAGGGCGCCGAAGGCCGCGGCATCAGGTGCCGTTCGAACCCGTCGCCATGCAGGTCCACGATGCCCGGCAGCAGCAGATAGCCCGCAACATCCACTTCGGGCGCCGGGCCATCGGTGATGCGGCCATCCGCGATGGTCAGGGGGGCGTCATGCAGTGCGCCGTCGATCAGGGCGCGGCAGCCGGTCAGGCGCAGGGGGGCTATGCGGGGCATGGGGTTTCCTTCAGGCAGGCCCGCCCGATACCGCGGTTTCGTGACGGTCCCGTGACGCCGTGCCATCCACCGTCAGGGTTACGCGGTCGCCTGCAAACCAGGTCGTGCCATGTTCCACCGGCACGCCGCCGGCATCGACATTCACCGCCACCGACCGCAGCAGCGGCGCCCCGGGTTGCAGTTGCAAGGTCATGGCAAGCACCGGATCGGCGGCCATCGCCGTCAGCCGCGTCTCGGCGCGGGTGTAGTCGGCCAGCCCGCAGGCGGCCAGCGCCGCCGTGACCGAGGATTGCGCCGCCATCGCCGCCAGCAGCCCCGGAAACCGCGCAGCAGGAAAGACCGACCGGAACACCGCCAAGGGCTGCCCGTCGGCCAGCGACACGCCTTCGACCACATGCACCGCCGCGCCTGCATCAAGCCGCAGCGCCGCCGCCTCGGCCTGCGTCGCGGGCCGGGTTTCCTGCCGCGTGATCCGGCGCGAGGGCGTGCGCCCCGATGCGGCAACGTTCTGGTGGAACCGCACGCGCTGGCCCAGCGGGTAGTCGGTGGGCCGGGCCGTGACGAACACCCCCGCCCCGCGCCGGGGATGCACGGTTCCGGCATCCGCCAGCGCCGCCAGCGCGTGCCGCACGGTATGCCGGTTCACGCCAAACCGGGCCGAAAGCTCCGCCTCGGTCGGCAGGCGGTCACCGGGGCGATACAGCCCTTCGGCAATTTCGGTGCGCAGCGTGTCGGCAATGGCGGTCCAGAGCGCGAGGCGGGGCATGGCAGGGCCTGTCATAGAAAATTCACAACTCGGCGGTTGAGCGCGGCGGCTCGATCCGCTAAGGATTTGTCTAGTTGTATAGTATAACCGACAACCTTCGCAAGATGTCGAGGATGGCATGACCCACACTGACACCGCCGCCCGCAAGGGCTGGATGGGCCTGCTGGCCAAGGCGCCACCGGCGCGGCTGGCCGCCCTGATGCCCGACCTGCCCGACCACAGCCTGCTGCGCGCGCCCGAGATTGGCGCGGTGATGGTGCGGGGCCGCGTGGGCGGCACGGGCGCCCCGTTCAACCTGGGCGAAATGACCGTGACGCGCTGTTCGGTCCGGCTGGCCTGCGGCACGGTGGGCCATGCCTGGGTGCAGGGCCGCGACAAGGCCCATGCCCGCCGCGCCGCGCTGGCCGATGCGCTGATGCAGACGGGGCGCGCCGCGGATGTGCAGGCCGCCGTGCTGCACCCGCTGGCCGCTGAGGCCGCTGCCGCCCGCGCCGCCCGTTCAGGCAAGGCCGCGGCGACCAAGGTCGATTTCTTCACCCTTGTCCGCGGAGAGGATGCATGAGTGCCGATGCCCTGACCGGCGGTTTCCCGGCTCCGGCCCGGGACTCTGCCCGCGCTTTTCGTGCCTTGCTGGAGGCGACGGCCCGCCCCGGCACCATCCATACCGTCAACGGCGCCGCCCCGCCTGCACCCCTGTCGGTCGCGGCGGGAGTCGTGCTGCTGACACTGTGCGATACGACCACGCCCTTGCATCTGGCAGGGGCAGCCGACTGCGCAGCCGTGCGCGATTGGGTGGCGTTTCACATTGGGGCGCCGCTGGTGGCGGCCGAAAGCGCCGCCTTTGCCCTGGGCCGGTGGGGGGATCTGCAACCCGTCACGCGCTTTGTCGTCGGCCAGGCCGACTACCCCGACCGCGCCGCCACCCTGATCGTGGAAACCGACGGGCTGGTGAACTACGGCCCCACGCTGACCGGCCCGGGGATCGTAACGGCAACCTGGCTGTCCTTGCCCGAAACTGCGGCTTTCCGTGCCAATCGCGCGCTGTATCCGCTGGGCTTTGATACCATCCTGACCTGCGGTGACCGGCTGGCCGGGCTGCCCCGGTCCACCCGAGTGGAGGCCCCATAATGTATGTCGCCGTCAAGGGTGGCGAACGCGCCATCGACAATGCCCATTCCTGGCTGGCCGAGGAACGTCGGGGGGACCCTGCTGTGCCCGAGCTGTCGGTTGCCCAGATCCGCGAACAGTTGGCGCTGGCGATCAACCGGGTGATGGCCGAAGGCTCGCTCTACGACCCAGACCTTGCAGCGCTGGCGATCAAGCAGGCGCGGGGCGACCTGATCGAGGCGATCTTTCTGATCCGCGCCTATCGCACCACGCTACCGCGGCTGGCTGCCGCGAACCCGGTGGATACGGGCGCGATGGCGGTGGACCGGCGGGTCTCGGCCACCTTCAAGGACCTGCCAGGCGGGCAGGTGCTGGGGCCGACCTTCGACTATACCCATCGGCTGCTCGATTTCGCGCTGATGGCCGAAGGCGCGGCACCGGTGGCCGCGACCGCCCCCGCCGACGGCGCGCCGGTGCCGCGTGTCACCGGGTTCCTCAACCGCGATGGCCTGATCGAACCGGCCTTGCCCGATGACACCCCGCCCCCCGACCTGACGCGCGAACCGCTGGAACTGCCGGCGGGCCGCCCCTTGCGGTTGCAGGCGATCACGCGGGGGGACGAAGGGTTCATCCTGTCGCTCGCCTATTCCACCCAGCGCGGCTATGGGCGCACCCACGCCTTTGTCGGCGAATTGCGCATCGGGGCCGTGGCGGTGGAATGCGAGATCCCCGAGCTTGGCTTCGCGGTAGAGATCGGCGAGATCACCGTGACCGAATGCGAGACGGTGAACCAGTTCAAGGGCTCGAAAACCGAACCCCCTCAGTTCACCCGCGGTTACGGGCTCGTCTTTGGACAGACCGAGCGCAAGGCGATTGCGATGGCCCTCGTGGACCGGGCGCTGCGCTGGCAGGAACTGGGCGAGGATTATGTCGGCGCGCCTGCCCAGGACGAGGAATTCGTGCTGAGCCATTGTGACAACATCCAGGCGACCGGGTTTCTGGAGCATATCAAGCTGCCGCATTACGTGGATTTCCAGGCGGAGCTGGAGCTGGTGCGCAAGCTGCGGCGCGAGGCGCAGACCCTGCAGGAGGCGGCGGAATGACCGATCAGGCCTACAACTTTGCCTATCTTGACGAACAGACCAAGCGGATGATCCGCCGCGCGCTGCTCAAGGCGCTGGCGGTGCCCGGCTATCAGGTGCCCTTTGCCAGCCGGGAAATGCCCATGCCCTATGGCTGGGGTACCGGCGGGGTGCAGGTGACGGCGGCCTGCCTGACGCCCGAGGACGTGCTGAAGGTCATCGACCAGGGGGCGGACGACACGACGAATGCGGTGAGCATCCGCAAGTTCTTTCAGCGCACGGCCGGGGTGGCGGTGACCGAGGCGACGGGCGAGGCGACGATCATCCAGACCCGCCACCGCATTCCCGAACAACCCCTGAAGGCCGGGCAGATCCTAGTCTATCAGGTTCCGATTCCGGAACCCTTGCGCTTTTTGGAGCCGCGGGAGACGGAGACGCGCAAGATGCACGAGCTGGAGGAATACGGCCTGATGCATGTGAAGCTCTATGAGGATATCGCGCGGCATGGCCAGATCGCGACCTCCTACGCTTATCCGGTCAAGGTCGAGGGGCGCTATGTGATGGACCCCTCGCCGATCCCGAAATTCGACAACCCGAAACTGTCGGTCAACCCGGCGATCCAGCTTTTCGGGGCGGGGCGCGAACAGCGCATCTATGCGCTGCCGCCGTTCTGCAATGTGGTCAGCCTCGATTTCGACGACCACCCGTTCCGCGCCACCAAGGCCGCCCATGACTGCGACCTGTGCGGGGCGAAGGACAGCTATCTGGACGAGGTCATCACCGACGATGCCGGCGGGCGGATGTACGTATGTTCCGACACCGATTTCTGCGCCGGGCGGCAGGCGGCGGGGCATGCCGGGCGGCTGGCGGCAGGAGGCAAGGCATGAGCATCGTGCAACGCATGGCGCCCGACACGCCGCTGTTGCAGGTGGATGGGCTGACGAAGCGCTATGGCGCGCGGATCGGCTGTGCCGATGTGTCCTTTGACCTGTGGCCGGGCGAGGTGCTGGGGATCGTGGGCGAAAGCGGGTCGGGCAAGTCCACCCTGCTGTCGTGCCTGGCGGGGCATCAGCCGACCGATGCCGGGCGCATCCGGTTTGACGGGCGCGATGTGCTGGCCATGTCGGAAACCGAACGGCGGCGGCTTGCCCGCACCGACTGGGCCTATGTGCACCAGAACCCGCGCGACGGCTTGCGCATGGGCGTTTCCGCAGGCGGCAACGTGGGCGAGCGGCTGATGGCCGTGGGCGCGCGGAACTATGGCGATATCCGCGGCAAGGCTCTGGACTGGCTGGGCCGGGTGGAGATTGCCGCAGACCGTATCGACGACCGGCCCCGCGCCTTTTCCGGCGGGATGCAGCAACGCTTGCAGATTGCCCGCAATCTGGTCACCGGGCCGCGACTGGTGTTCATGGATGAGCCGACCGGGGGCCTTGATGTGTCCGTTCAGGCACGGCTTCTCGACTTGTTGCGCGGGCTGGTGCGTGACCTGGGCCTGTCGGTCATCATCGTGACGCATGATCTGGCGGTGGTGCGGCTCCTGGCCGACCGGCTGATGGTGATGAAATCGGGCCGCGTGGTGGAACAGGGCCTGACCGATCAGGTGCTGGACGATCCGCAACATGCCTACACGCAATTGCTCGTCTCCTCTGTCTTGCAGGTGTAAACCCATGATCCGGATCGAAAATCTGTCGAAAGGCTTCACCCTGTACAATCAGGGCGGCGCCGTGATTCAGGTGATGGCCGGGGCCTGCCTGACGGTGAACCCCGGTGAATGTGTCGGGCTGGTCGGCCAGTCGGGCGCAGGCAAATCCACGCTGATGCGGATGGTTTACGGCAATTACCTAGCCGCCGGGGGCAGCATCCTTGTCGGCGAGCTGGAGGTGACCCGGGCCGAGCCGCGCCAGATCATCGCCTTGCGGCGGCAGACGCTGGGTTACGTCAGCCAGTTCCTGCGCGTGGTGCCGCGCGTGCCGACGCTGGAGGTGGTGGCCGAGCCGCTGTTGCAGCTGGGCCTGCAAGTGCCCGAGGCGCGCGCCCGCGCGGCGGACCTGCTGGCCCGGCTGAACATTCCCGAACGGTTGTGGTCGCTGTCGCCCACCACCTTTTCGGGCGGGGAACAGCAGCGGGTCAACATCGCGCGCGGCTTCGCCCACCCATACCCCGCGCTACTGTTGGATGAACCGACCGCCAGCCTGGATGCCACCAACCGCGCCGTGGTTCTGGCCCTGATCGAGGAGGCAAAGGCCCGCGGCGCGGCCATCCTGGGCATCTTCCACGACGAAGGGGCCCGGGCGCAGGTTTGCGACCGGCTGGTGGATGTGACGGCCTTTACCCTCGGGGCGGCGGCATGATCGTTGCGGTGGTCGGGCCTTCGGGCGCGGGCAAGGACATGCTGATCGCGGGGGCCTTGCAGGCGCGCCCCGACCTGCGGCTGGTGCGCCGCGTCATCACCCGCCCGACTGAAGCGGGGGGCGAGGATTTCGATGGGGTGACCGAGGCCGAGTTTGCCGCCCGGTTGGCCCGGGGCGATTTTGCCTTGCACTGGCAGGCGCATGGGTTGCGCTATGGCATTCCGCGCGATCAGGTGGCGCGACCGGGGGATATCATCTTCAATGGATCGCGTGCAGCCTTGCCTGCCGCAGTGCATGCCTTTCCAGACCTGCGGGTAATCGTGGTCACCGCCCCGGATGCCGTGCTGGCTGCCCGGCTGGCCGCGCGGGGGCGCGAGGCCAAGGCCGACATCCGCGCCCGGCTCGCCCGCGCACGCTTTGCCTTGCCAGAGGGGATCGACGCTGTGACCGTGATGAACGACGGCACGCCGGACCAGGGCGTTGCGCGACTGCTGGCCGCGCTTCAGCCGGAAAGGGCATAGCGGTGCAGAAGGCGGAAGGTTCCCTGCGCATCCTCGCCGAACAGGCACAGGTCTGCGATCATGAAGGGGCGCGGCAGGTGAGGGGCGAAATGCGCCTGCGCCGCCGCCGTCACATCGGCCGCGCGGTCAGGCGGCAGGCGGTTCGTCAGGGTCAGGTGGAACCGGAACGCATCCATTACATACGGGTATCCCCAGCGCGTCAGCAGGCTGCGCTGGCGGGGTGTCAGGCGGGCGGGGTCGCGGCGGGCGATTTCGGCATCCGTCAGGGGCGCGCGCAGCGCTTCGGTGCCTTCGACCACGGCTGCGCCCAGCCGCAGGATGGCGGATTCTTCGTCATCCGGGACCAGCGCCAGAAACCCGTGGAGGTCGGCCAGCCGCAACCCGGGGCCTTGCGCCGGGGCCAGCTGGGCGGCGAGACCCTCTACCGCCGCGGCGATAGCGGCCACGTCCAGCCCCTGCGCAGGCCGGAACGGCGCACGGATCGTGCCGTGAAAGCCATAGCGGCGGGGATCGGCAGTCAGGTCTTGCAGCGCGGGTACAGGCGGTTGCGGTATCGCTGCGCCGGTAACAGCATCGCGGCCCAGCCAGGTTGCAGCGGCATCGGCGAAAGCGCCGGGGCGCGGGGCGAAATAGACGGCGTAGCGCTTGAAGTGTTCCATGTCCGCGGGCCTATCGCTGGCGTGTCACAGCAGTGTGACATGGCCATGCCATCCCGAGCGCCCGCCGATACAAGACCAGAACTGGACCAGACAGATGACCGAGACAATCCTTGCCAATGCCACCCTTGTGCTGCCGGAGGAAACCCTGCGCGGGCATCTGCGGATGCAGGACGGAGCGATTGCCGATATCGGGGAGGGCACCAACATTCCCGCAGGCGCAATCGATTGCGGCGGCGATCTGCTGATGCCGGGGCTGGTCGAGCTGCATACCGACAATCTGGAACGCCACATCCAGCCGCGCCCCAAGGTCGGCTGGCCGCATCAGGCTGCCATCGTTGCCCATGATGCCGAACTGGCCAGCGTGGGCATCACCACGGTGTTCGACGCGCTGCGGGTGGGTTCGGTCGTGTCGAACGGCAAGCTGGGATATGACGAATATGCCCGGGCGCTGGCGGAGGAAGTCCTGGATCTGCGCGCGCAAGGCGCCATGCGCATCAGCCACCGGCTGCACCTGCGCGCCGAGGTCTGTTCCGAAACCCTGATCGCGGAGCTAGAGAAATTCGGCCCTGAGGACCGCGTTGGGATCGTCAGCCTGATGGACCATACGCCCGGCCAGCGACAGTTTTCCGACCTGACGCAGCTGCGTAACTATGTGCGCGGCAAGCACGGCCTGTCCGAGGCGGAGTTCGAGATGCATGTCGCCAATCAGCAGGCGCTGTCGGCGCGGGTTCGGTCGATCCACGAGGCGGCGGCGGTTGCGGCTGCGCGGCGTTATGGCGCGGTGCTGGCCAGCCATGATGACACCACGCCCGAACAGGTCATCACCAGCCGTCGTCATGGCGTGCGTTTTGCCGAATTCCCGACGACCGAAGCTGCTGCGCTGACCTGCCACGGGCAAGGCATCGCCGTGATGATGGGGGCGCCAAACCTGATACGGGGCGGCTCGCACTCGGGCAACGTGGCCGCACAGGCGCTGGCCGAGGCCGGGTTGTTGGACATCCTGTCATCGGACTATGTGCCTTCGGCGCTGCTGTCGGGTGCCTTGATGCTGGGCGATCTGTGGGGCGACATGGCGCGCGGGATTGCCACCGTCACCGCCGCCCCCGCCGCCGCCACCGGGCTGGAGGATCGGGGGCGATTGGTGCCGGGCCTGAGGGCCGATGTGATCCGCGTGGCGCGGGTCGGCGCGGCGGGGGCGGTGCGCGGCGTCTGGGTGGCCGGTCAGCGGGTCGGCTGATCGCGCCAGGGCGGCGTTTCGCCACGCAGCCGGCTCCACACAGCCTCGGCCTGGGCTAGGGCGCCATCGGGATAGGGCGGCAGCACGGCGCCCGGTTTGCGCCGCAGCCGTTCCACCGCCACGGCGTGGTCATTCAACGCGCCAAGCGCATCCTGGATCGCCCGGAAATCGCTGTCGAATGGCTCGCGCGCAAGGCCGGGGTAAAGCGTCTGAAAGAACTCCGCCAGATACCGCAGCGATTTCATGTCTTTGCGGAAATCGTGCTGCGTCGTTTCCGGCAGTCCGGCGATGGATTCGCCATAGGCCGTGCAGGTCGCCCAAGCCTGTTCCAGCGCAGTCCGGGCGAATTCGGCCAGCCGCATGGCCCGGAAGGCCCGTCCCTCGTGCGACTGACGCAGCAGCACGCCATCCGGCGCGACATCTGCAGCGATCTGCGCGGCAAGTTGGCCCGCCCCGGATTTCCTGAGCGCGGCGCGCACTCTGTCGCGCAGGGCCGCGCCTTCGCGCTGCAGATCCTTGCGCGCGGCGTCCCCGGCATGGTCCCGCAGGAACACGTCATGATCGCGCACGTCGCCCAGCTTGCGAAAAACATGCTTCACCCGTTCGCGCAGCACCATGGCGTGCTTGCGCCGCAGGATGGGCGCAAAGGCATCAAGCACGGTCGTCAGGCGCCGCAACGCCACGCGCGCCTTGTGCGGCCCGCTTTCGCGATCGGTCGTGTTGAACTCATCCAGTGCGGCGTCGAAGGCGACAAGGCAGCCGGTCACTATGGAGTGGAACGCGTCCTCGCAGGTTTCATCGGGGGATAGCGGCTGGCTGGGCATCGTCTTGGGTCCGGGGGTAATCAGCCTGCATTTGCCTTGCAAATTGTAACGGTTTTGCGGCGCTGTTGGCGCTGCACGCTGGCCCCTAATCGGCGCATTCCGCGTAATCGGGATCGGGAACGAATTCACCGAACTGGCATCGCCGTGTTGTAGCACCATGAACCTCCCCCACCAATCCCGTAGGTTGGAGGGGGTTTCGGTCTCGGGGGCAAGTCATTGCCTGCACGCTCGAGATTGGCATCGCATCGGCAACAGCCGGTCGTCTTGCCGGTGATGAGTGCCGGTCTGGGCTTCGCAGCCCCGCCGACCCAGGCAGGCACCATTGACCGCCGAAATAGAACCGTTGCGGGAACATCGGAAAAGCTTCACCGCCCCGTATCCGAAGGTACACACCCGTGTCATCGCCGGGCACTATCCAACACCCGACGCATACGCGAAGGGTCGGAACAGAAAATGGATGGCATCGTTGTTTCTGAGGTATCGAAACGCTTCGGAGACACCCAGGTCTTGCGGGATGTATCTCTGGAGGTCGGCAGGGGCGAATTCTTGTCTCTCGTCGGTCCCTCGGGATGCGGCAAGACCACTCTGATGCGCATAGTTGCCGGGCTTGAGGGCGTGACATCGGGCACGGTCTGTATCGGCGGGCGTGATGTCACCGCAACGCGCGCGGCGGATCGTGACGTGGCGATGGTGTTCCAGAACTACGCTCTCTATCCGCATCTGACCGTACGCCAGAACATTTCGGTGCCGCTGATGATGCGCAGGCTTCGTCCCGTGCAGCGGTTACCCTTTGCAGGTTGGCTTTCACCTTCGGTGCGCGCGACGCTGGGTGCAATCGGTGAAGATGTGGAAACGGCAGCCCGGATGCTTGGCATCGGGGCCTTGCTGGACCGCAAGCCTGCACACCTGTCAGGCGGGCAGCGGCAAAGGGTTGCTCTGGGGCGGGCCATAGTGCGCAACCCGTCTGCTTTTCTAATGGACGAGCCACTGTCGAACCTAGACGCTGCGCTGCGGGTGACGACGCGCAGCGAGATCGTGGCCATTCATCGTCGGGTCGGGGCTTCGACAGTCTATGTCACCCACGATCAGTCCGAAGCGATGACCATGTCGGATCGCATCGCCGTCATGATGCAGGGCGTGCTGCTTCAGGTCGGCACCCCGGACGAAATCTATGGCAATCCGCAGGATTTGCGCGTGGCCCGCTTCATCGGATCACCTTCGATCAACCAGATTGCCGCGCATGCCGGGCCGGATGGCCTGCTTTGCGTGGGTGGCGTGTCTGTCGGCCTGCGGCTGGAGAAGCCAGGTAATGCGGTTCTAGCGGTGCGCCCCGAGGATTTGCATCTGGCCTCGCAAGGGCTGGCCGGGCGAATTGAGCATCTGGAGTATCTAGGCGAAAGCCTGCTGGCGCATGTGCGGCTGACCGAAGGGGCCGAAACCGTCATCTGTCGCCTGTCGCCGGAAAACCGCACCCGGCTGCGCCCTGACGAGCCTGTGCATCTGGCTTTCGACCACGGACGGGCGCTGGTGTTTGCGCCCGACAACCGCCGTCTTGCTGCCCGGCCCCTGCCTTCGGCGTTGCGCGAGGTTGCCCGTGGTTGATCTTAGCCAGAACGCAGCCCTTTCGCGGCGCCACACAAGAAGGATCGATAGCGATACTCTGGCGGCTTGGGCGCTCGCCTTGCCTGCCATAATTGCATATCTGCTGATGATCCTGCTCCCCTTGCTGGCGGTCCTCGCGCTGGCCTTCACAGACTACGAACTGGGGGCGCGCGGCTTTGCTTTTGTCGGCTTTGACAACTTTGCCGAAATGCTGCGTGACCGGACGTTTGCCGCCTCGATACGGAACACCTTTGCCTACGCACTGTTCGTGGTCCCGCTATCCATCGGGATCGCCTTGTTGCTGGCCATCCTGATCGAAGACGGTGCGCGCGGTCGGGCGTTCTTTCGCGCCGCACTGTTCCTGCCTGTGGTGTCGCTGACCGTCGCCATGGCGACTGCGTGGCAATACCTGCTGCACCCGACCATCGGGCCGGTCAACACCATCCTGCGCGATCTTGGGTTGGGAACACCGAACTGGCTCGGCGCCTCGGAATGGGTGCTGGTGTCTCTGGGGTTCATCGGCATATGGCAGAACGTCGGCTTCAACCTTGTGCTCTTCCTAGCCGGTCTGACGGCGATTCCGCGCGAACTGTATTCTGCTGCTGAAATCGATGGGGCGCGCAGCCCTTGGGCACGGTTCCGGCTGGTAACCTGGCCGATGCTGGGCCCAACAATGCTGTTTGTCGTCATCATCACGATGACCCGGTCCATACAGGTGTTCGACACCGTCCAGACACTGACACAAGGCGGGCCGAACAACGCCTCCGAAGTTCTGCTGCGCACGATCTATCAGGAGGCGTTCCACTACTTCCGCTTTGGTTATGGCGCGGCAGTAACGCTGGTCTTTCTGGCCTGCGTCTTGGTGCTGACGCTGATTCAGACCCGCCTGATCGACCGAAAGGTACACTATGGCTAATCCCGCACAGACCCGAGGTCTGCTGGCCGACCTGCCCCGGCTAGTGATCCTGACGCTGGCGTCGCTGATCATCCTGGCGCCGTTTATCTGGATGGTCTCGGTCTCGATGAAGCCGCAATCCGAGGTGTTTTCCGGATCGCTCGACCTGATCCCGTCGGAATTCGCCATCGCGGAAAACTACGGCAAGGTTTTCGACCGGGTCCCGGTTGCCACCTACCTGCTGAATGGCGTGATTGTCTGTTTCGGCATCCTGATCTTCCAGATACTGTTTGCCGTACCTGCGGCCTATGCGCTGGCCAAGCTGCGATTTGCCGGCCGCGAGGTGCTATTCGGTTTTGTGGTGCTGGGGCTGCTTGTGCCTTACCAGACCACGGCGCTGCCGCTCTATCTCGGGTTTGCGCAGGCCGGGTTGCTGGACAGCTACACGGCGCTGATCGCGCCTTTCACCTGTTCGGTGTTTGCGATCTTCCTGTTCCGGCAGTTCTTTCGGGCGCTGCCGGATGATCTGATCAATGCCGCGCGCATCGACGGCATGGGTGAATTTTCCATCGTCTGGCGGGTCGTCCTGCCCAATGCCTGGCCTGCCGCAACGGCCTTCGCCATCTTCTCGGTTGTCGCGCACTGGAACGATCTTTTCTGGCCGCTGATCGTGATCCAGACCGGCGACCTTTACACCCCCGCGATGGGCATCCTGGCCTTTCGCAGCGTCGAGGCGGGCGAGGATTACGGTGCCCTGATGGCCGCCGCGCTGCTGGTCACCGCCCCGCTCGTCATCGCCTTCCTGTTCGCCCAACGCCGTTTCATCGAGGGCATCACCATGACCGGCCTGAAAGGCTGAACCGGTCGCTCAACCGCAAGGAGCATAAATCATGATTTCGACCACACTGAGCCGTCGCAAGACGCTGGCCCTGATGGGCGGCACAGCAGCCGGGCTGTACATGCCCGCGATTGCCCGGGCTGCAACCGTGGAGATCACGGCACACTATTCGATGCCCGCAATCTTCCAGGAAGCGCAGGAAGCCGTTCTGGCCGCGTTTTCGGCCAAGCACCCCGACATCAAGGTGTCTTACGTCAACCCGACCCCGACCTATGAAGACGGCGCGCAGCTGCTGCTGCGCAATGCCGCCATCAACCAGATGCCCGACGTGTCTTTCCAAGGTCTGAACCGGCTGCGCATGTTCGCCGAGCGCGGTATCGCCATCGACCTCGCCCCCTTGCTGGCCGGGCTGGGCGATCCGGCACAGTACGGCTATTCGAAGCCGATCCTCGGGCTTGGCTTCCATGGCGGCGTCCAGTGTGGCCTGCCCTTCGCCACATCGAATCCGATCAGCTACTACAACGCGAACCTGTTCCGCCAGGCTGGGCTTGACCCCGAAGCCTTCCCGAAAGACTGGGACGGCGTGATCGCCCACGCCGCCAAGATCCGTTCCATGGGTGCCGGGGTGGACGGGATGTTCTTCCGCTGGCCGGGGGATGACTGGATGTTCTCGGCGCTGCTTTACGGGCATGGCGGCCGGATGCTGACCGAGGATGAATCCGACGTCGCCTTCAACGGGCCCGAAGGACTGGCGGCCCTGACGCTGCTGGATCGCTTCGTCAAGGAAGGCGGCATGCCGAACTATGCCGGCACCGCTGACCTGCAAGCCTTTGCCGCCGGTCAACTGGGTATGATGTTCCGCACGACGGCGCAGGTCCGGTCGATCTCGAACTCGGTGGGATCGAACTTCGAGCTGCGCACCACCACGCTGCCGGTGATCGACCCGGTCAAGGGCCGTCTGCCGACGGGCGGCGCTGGTGCGATGATCACCACGACGGATCCGGCGAAGCAGGAAGCGGCCTTCAAGTTCGTGCAGTTCGCCACCTCGGCCGAAGGCACGACGCTGATGGTCAAGAACACCGGCTACGTTCCCTGCAACCAGATCGCCATCGACGACCCGTCCTATCTGGGCAGCTTCTATGCCGAAAATCCGCTGTTCCAGGCGGCGACGAAGCAGGTGCACCTGATGCAGCCGTGGTATGCCTTCCCTGGGCAGAACTCGGTCCGCGTGACACAGGTCATGGTCGACAACATGGCCCGCATCATCGAACAGAAGGCGACCCCGGAACAGGTGCTGGCCGACATGGCCGACGAAGTGCGCCGTCTGATCCCGCGCGCCTGATCGCAACTCGGGTCAAGGCGCACCGCGCCTTGACCCCATCTGACCCGAGGCACCCATGACTACCCGCATTGCACAGATTTCCGATACCCATCTTTCGCCCGGCAAGCCGTTCTTCGGCGCGAACTTCGACCGCGTCGCCGATGTGCTGCGGGACAGCCGCCCGGACATCGTCATCAACACTGGTGACCTTTCGCTTGATGGTGCAGATCAGGAAGCTGATCTGGTCGAGGCCAAGGCGGCGCATGATGCGTTGGGGCTTGAATGGTACGGGTTGCCCGGCAACCACGACACTGGTGACCATCCGGAAGTGGCCATCCGGCAGCCAGCGAATGCCGAACGCCTTGCGCGCTGGAACCGGGTGGTGGGGTCCGATTCCTGGGTGCTGGACGTGCCGGGCTGGCGGCTGCTGGGCCTGAACGCATTGACGCTGGGCACTGCGCTGGAGGGGGCCGACGTTCAGGCCGAACTGATCGGCCGCACCTTGGATGGGCTTGCAGGCCGGTCACTGGCGGTCTTCCTGCACAAGCCGCTGATGGATGAAGCCTACTGCGAAACGCTGGTATCGAACCGCTTCTGCACCCCTGGCGCGCGCCAGGCTATGCTGGATGCCCTTGGCGACGCCCACCCGGCGCTGGTGTGCTGTGGCCATGTTCATCAGTATCGCGACACCACGCACTCTGGCACCCGCCACATCTGG
>JAUXPG010000184.1 GCA_030683915.1 Gemmobacter sp. | reverse complement strand
AGGCGACGACATGCTGTTCGGCGGCATCGGTGATGACATGCTGCTGGGCGACAAGGGCAACGACAGCCTTGTCGGCGGCGATGGCAACGACACCCTCGATGGCGGCAGCGGCAATGACGAACTGTTCGGCGGGGCGGGTGCCGACCTTCTGACCGGCGGCGCCGGGGCCGACACCCTGATCGGCGGCAACAGCAACGACACCCTGTTCGGCGGGTCCGAGGCCGATGCGCTTTATGGCGATGATGGCGACGACAGCCTTGATGGCGGTTCGGGCAACGACTGGCTTGAAGGCGGGCGGGGCAACGACATCCTGCGCGGCGGGGCCGACGACGACACCCTGCAAGGCCAGACCGGCAACGACCAGATGTATGGCGGCACCGGGCAGGACCTGATGTATGGCGGCGATGGCACCGACCAGCTTTGGGGCGACACCGGCCACGATACCCTGTTCGGCGAGGCCGGAAACGACACGCTCTATGGGGGCGAAGGGGATGACCTTGTCTATGGCGGCGGCGGGTTCGATGCTGTCTATGGCGGGCGCGGCGCCGACACCCTGATGGGCGACGAAGGCAACGACTGGCTGGATGGCAGCCACGACGACGACCTGATCTTCGGTGGCACCGGGTCGGATACCCTGATCGGTGGCGAAGGCGGCGACAGGCTGTTCGGCGGGCAGGGGGCCGACACTTTCGTGTGGCGCACGCAGGACATCGGCGCATGGGCCGACACCATCGGCGATTTCGAAGCGGGCTATGACCGCATCGACCTCATCAACCTGCGTCTGCTCGACAAGGGTTGGACGGCCGAGTCGTTCCGGTTCAATGCGATGTCGCAGGCGGGCGATGCGGTCAAGATCACCATCGGGGATCTCAACATCACGGTGCAGTCCGATGTGGGCGCGCTTGGGGTTGTCGATGTCTGGGGCTCGATCCTGTTCGCCTGAAGCGGATTGCCGCGCCTGTCAGAACGGGCGCGGCAACAGCCCGGCATAGATGCCCAGAAAGGTGACGAAGACCCCGACCGAAGTCACCAGCTGGAACAACGCGATGCGGTCGCGGATCGCGTCCAGCCGGTTCTGCCGCCCGCCCACCGCCTGACCGCCCCGGTTGAACCACTTCTGCTTTGCCAGATGGAACAGCATGTAGATCTTCACGCCCGCGTTGATGATCTGGTTGAAATACAGGATGAAGGGCCAGGCCATGTCAGGGGTGCGCGCATAGCGCCACAACCACGCGGACAGGAAAAGCCGCGACGAAACGACCCAAAGCACCACATTGGTCAGATACATCGGGTCAATCAGGCTGCCATAGAACGCAAGGATCGGGCTGACCATCATCGTCCACATGGCGATGCGCTGGTCGACGATGCACCACCAGATGAACGGCGGCACCACACCGGGGCCAAGTGCGATGGCCCGGCTGCCATTGCGCAGCATGTTGCCTGACCAGCGGCGGAAGTTTTCCACCATCCGTTGCAGGCCCGAGCCCTTGATGATCTCGATGGTATAGATGCAGGCATCCGGCACATAGGTCATTTTCGCCTGCTTGCTCAGCAGATGATACCATGTCGACTTGTCGTCGCCCGACAGAAACCGGAACCGCCCCCACAGCCAATGGTCCAGATGGTCGGCCTCGATGGTGCGGATGAACTGCGGGTCAATGATATGGCGCGCGCGAAAGACCGAAAACCGGCCCGTCAGTGTCAGCACCCGGCCCGACACCGCATGGCTTTCCATCGCCAGCCGGCGCTGGGCAAACCGCATGCTCAGCCATTTGTCGATCCAGTCGGGGCCAAAGCACATCACCTCCTCGTCGGTGGTCAGCGCCTGCAACTCGGGGTCGGCGCCGAACATCGACAGCGTCTTTTCCAGCACGTCGGGGCCATAGACCGCGTCGCCGTCCATGAAGATCACCAGATCGTCGGGTTCCACCCCGTGACGGCTGATGCCGCGCAGGATCAGCCCGATGGCCATGCGCTTGCCCGGTTGGTTCTGGCGCACAAAGATCACTTCGGCCATCTCGTCGGGAATGTCGGCGGCGTGCGTCTCGATCACCTCGCGGATGTTCATCTCGTCTTCGGCGCTGCCCGTGCCGATCCAGATCGAGGTGGGCACCCGTTCGTGGCGGATCTGCGTCAGCATCGACACCAGCACGTGCCGGGTGATGGCGCGTTCTTCCTTGTAGGTCGTCATCTGCACATGCAGCCGCCGGGGCCGCCAGCCGGTGGCCCAGACCCGCTCGGCCAGTTCGCGCTTGGGCGGCCAATGCACCCGGCGCCACGAATCCGACCGCAGGGCATGGTTGAACCACCAGCCGAACCGCCAGATGCCCAGCATCCCCAGCGCCACGGTGATGTGCAAAAGCTCGGGGTCCACAAAGCGGTTGGGCAACAGCACCCCGATGCCCCACAGCACCGCCACCAAGGCCCCGAGCCGGAACAGGAACACCGGCGGATACTTCGCCATCCCCTGCGGCGCCGGGCCGATCTGGCCGCGCAGACGGCGGGTGATTTCCTTTTCCAGCGCATAGTCGCCTTCGGGCACGAAGCCCTGCGGCGCCGCCGTCATGGCCACCAGCCCTGCACCCAGCGCGTGACATGCTCGGGGCGCAATACCACGCTCACGGGCATGCCTTCGCGGAACAGGCGGCGGCTGTCCTCCACGCTCAGCCCCGGCACGGAAATCGACGCGACCAGCACCTGTTCGGTGCCGCGCCCGTCCACCGTCAGGCGCCGCACCTCGCCCACCAGCGCCACGGCGCGGGCATCGGCCATATAGGTGACATCGGCCCGCATCCCGGTCCAGACCTTCAGCACCGACGACGCGGGCAGATGGGCCAGAATGCTGCGCGGGGCGTCGGGTTCAAACAGCGTCAGCGGATCGCCGGCGCGCACCATGTCAAAGGGGCGCACGAAATGCTCCATCACCGTGCCGGGGGCAGGAGCGGTCAGTGCGGTTGCCTCGGCCCGTTCGCGCAGGCTGATCACCCGGCCCGCCAACCGCTCATCCTCGCGCCGGGCAAGGTCAAGGTCGGCCTCCAGCCGCTGGCGGATGTCGTGATAATCGCCTGGGTTGACCGTCTGGCCCTGATCGAACCGCTCCGCTCCGCCGCGAAACGCCGCGCGCGCCTCGTCCCGCCGCGACAGATGTTCGGCCAGCCGGGCCTCGGCCGCCGCCAGCGCCTGCGCGGCCTCGACCTGCGCCACCTCGGCCTCGCCCAGCAGGCGCAGCGCCTCCTGGTCGTCCAGCCGCACGATCACTTCGCCTTCGGCCACCTTGCTTCCGGCAGGCACCGTCAATTCGCGCACATACCCCGCGACCGGCGCGATGATCTGGCTGGCAGCCGTGGCGACATGGGCCGACAGCACCTCGACCCTGCTGATGCGGTTCCACGCCACCACACCCAGAAACCCGACCACCATCAAGAACAGCGCGCCGTAATAGGCCAGATTCGCCAACACCCGCGCCGGGCGCGGCGCCATCCGCGCCTCGCCCGCCCGGCGTTCGGCGTCGGTCTCGCCCATCGGCACAAGGTCGACCGGCGTGTCCAGCGCCACGATCATGTCGGCGGTCGAAGTCATCCGCCCCGACAGAAGATTGCGATAAAACAACGCCAAAGTCTCGCGCTGGCGCCCGCTCAGGTTGCGAAACAGGTATTCATCCGGCTCGTTGCCCGGTTCCAGTTCCACCGGGAAATACACCCCGACCCCCTGAAACGGCACCGACAGCATCAGCCCGTCCAGCGCGCGCCCGGCCAGATCAGGGGTGTAGACCCCCTTGAGCGACCAGTCGTCGATGCGCACCGCCTGCCCATCGGGAAACCCCAGATGCAGCGGCGCGCGCAGGCGGAACATGGTTTCGGCACTCGGGGGTTCGTGGCGGATTTCCACGCGGGGCGCACCTTTGATCTGAATGGTCTGACCCTAGGGTCAGGACCCATTGATCATCTGCTCGCGGCGTGATTCAGCCTCCGCAAGGAGACTGACCGATGAGCAATCTTTTCTGGCTGACGGACGCGCAGATGGCGCGGCTTCGCCCCTTTTTCCCGAAGAGCCATGGCAAGCC
>JAUXPG010000161.1 GCA_030683915.1 Gemmobacter sp. | reverse complement strand
TCGGTCATGGTGCGGGCGTTCTTCTTGGTCACATAGAAGTGCCCGGTGCCGGCAGACGAGTTCAGCCGGATCTTGATGGTGGTCGGTTTTGCCATGGTCGTTGTCTCCTGCGCGGTCGGTGGCAGCGGTCGTTCGCCGACTGGGCGCGGTCCGCAAAATCTGAGCACCGCCTTTGCCTTGGGGCAGCGTCAGTGTCAAGCGACAAGTTGCAGCCTCAGCCTTTCGGCGCGGCCTTGCCCATCGCGGCATGGATGCTCGCGACCGTGCCTGAGTCAAGACCAAGCGCCTGCGACAGCGCGGACAGGAATTGGGCCTCGGCGGGCGTGTCGGTCTGTACCGTCATCACCGCGGCGGAATAAACCTGCGTGCGGGCAGCTTCTGCCGTATCCCGGGCCAAGGCCATCGGATCGACCGGCGCCATCAACTCGGCTTCGACAAAGGCGCGCTCGGCCGGCGTAGAGTCGCCCAAATGCTCCATGATCACCGCGCGTTCCGCGTCGCTGATCTGGCCGTCGGCGCGGGCGGCCTGGATCATGGCGCGGATCATCAGGCGGGCGTTGGCTTCGGCCGCGTCAGTAGCGGCGGTGGTGCCGGTCATCTGGTCGATCATGCCCGTCACGCTCGCGCTGGCGGCAGCGCCCATCCCGCCCAAAGTCGCCATCAGCCCGCCTGTGCCACCCATCCCGGCACCGCCACCGAACTTGCCCATCATCGCCTCGACTTGCGAGGCAATGCCGGCGGTCTGCGGGTTTTGCTTCAGCGCGTCCTGCACTCCGGCCATGCCGCCCATCTGTTTGTACTTGTCGAACCCCTTGGCGGCGGCAAAACCCACGGCCAACGTGGCAAGCGTGCGGACAAAACTCATGGCGGCGACCCCCTGAATGCTGCGCCGGTCCGGTTCCGGCGGGGGCAACGATACCGCAGCTCACCGCAGGCCGGAAGCGGCATTGCAGGGTATCTCGGCCTCAAAGCGGGGAACTGCCGGGGCCCGTTTGCGCGGAAGGCCTGTAAGCCGGATTTTGTCCAGGGGGTTGCCCCCCTTGGATGACCATTCCTCTGGCCCCGCCGTTACCGACGCGGTCTAGCTGCCAACCCGGGCCTCTCGGGCTGAAGCGTCCCTGCGGCGGTATCGCGGACCGAAGTCCATGACCTGCCCCGCGCGAGGCCCCTATTCGGCATTGCTCCGGGTGGGGCTTGCCATGCCGTCCCGGTTGCCCGGTCCGCGGTGGGCTCTTACCCCACCGTTTCACCCTTGCCCTGCATGCAGGGCGGTCTCTTCTCTGTGGCGCTTTCCCTGGGGTTACCCCCGCCGGGCGTTACCCGGCACCCTTACTTCATGGAGTCCGGACTTTCCTCGCACGCCCCGATGTCCTGACGGACCAGCAGACGCACGCGGTCATCCAGCCTTCCGCGCGAAGCGGGGAATACGCGCCTGGGCCATCCGCGTCAACGTCGATCAAGGCATCGCGGCAACAAGCGCCCGGGTCGCGGGATGCACGGGGTCGGACAGCAGTTGCGCGACCTGCCCGGTTTCGACAATGCGGCCAGCGTGCAACACCGCCAGCCGGTCGGCCAGAATGCGGGCAACATGCAAATCGTGGGTCACCAGCAGCAAGGCCATACCGCCGCGCCGCAATTCGTTCAGATACTGCAACACGCCCGCCTGCACAGTGGCATCCAGGGCGGCGGTGGGTTCGTCGAGCACCAGCACGCGGGGCGCCACGATCACAGCCCGTACCAGTGCGGCCCGCGCCAACTGCCCTTGCGACAATTGGCCTGGCCTGCGGGCCATCAGCGCTGGGTCCAGCCCGGCGGCAAGACTTGCCTGCGCCAGCGTCTCGGGGTCGGTGGGCGGAAGGGATTGCCCCACGGTCTGCCACGGCGGGAAACTGGCCGCCGGGTCCTGAAATACCATCTGGATCTCGCTGCGGCGCGGGTCCGTGGAAAACCGTCGTGGGGCGATGGCCCCGATCTCGGCCCCATGCAGGCGGATACTCCCCGCGCTCAGCGGGGCCAGCCGTGCCACGATGCGCGCCAGCGTGGTCTTGCCCGACCCCGATTCGCCGCAGACCGCAAGTACCTCGCCCTTCTGAAGGTCCAAGCTGATGCCCGACAGTCCCGCCCCACCGTCCCGCGACAGGGCCACGTCCCGTAGCTCCAGCACCGGCGCCCGCTCCTGCCCCGCCACTACCAGGCCAGGCGCGTCGGCCATCCGCCGCGCGCGACCGGGCAAAGCGCCCATCAGCGCAACGCTGTAGGGATGGGCCGGACGGGCCAGCATGTCCTGCGCGGTACCGGTTTCCACCAGCCGCCCGGACTGCATGACCGCGATCCGGTCGCACACCCCCGCCACCAGCGCCGGGTCATGCGTCACCATCAAGACGGTCCGCCCGAGGGCGCGCACCACTCCCAAAACCTCCAGCACGCTGCGCGCGGTCGGGCCATCCAGTGCGGCGGTCGGCTCGTCCACAAGGATCAGCCCCGCTCCCGTGGCCAGCGCGCGGGCCAACGCCACCCGCATCTGCATCCCGCCCGACAGATCCTGCGGGAACCGCTCCGCGGTCCCCGACGGAAGCCCCAGACGATCCAGCAGCACGGCAGGTGGCTCGCCCCCCGGAGCCGCAGCATCCGCGATCTGCGCACCCGTCCGGCGCAAGGGCGACAACCCCGCCATCGGGGCCTGCAGAACCGGCGCCACCTTGCACCCGTCCGCGCGGACAACGCCCCCGACGATCTGTGCGCCCATCGGCAAGGCCCCGCAGAGGCTCCGCAGCAGCATGGTCTTGCCAGCGCCGCTTTCACCGACGATGGCCACGATCTCGCCCTGCTTCAGATCAAGGTCGATCCCTTCCAGCACCGGCGCGGCCCGCCCCGGCAGCCGAACGGTCAACCCCCGGACCTGCAGCACGCTCATGCAGGCCCCCGCGCCAGCCGGTCGCGCAAGGCATCTCCGGTCAGGTGGAATGCCAGCACCGACAGCGCCAGCGCCAGCCCCGGAAACACCACCAGCCACCAGTGCCCCGATGCCAGATACCGCGCGCCCTCGGCGATCAGGATGCCCCATTCCGGGGTCGGGGGCCGTACCCCCACCCCGATAAACGACAATCCCGCCGCATTCAGCATCGCCCATCCCAAATTGGTGGTGCCCTGCACCGCGACCAAGGGAAGGACCCGTGGCACGACCATCTTGAACAGGATTGTGCGGTCCGCCGCACCGCCCATGCGCGCCGCGTCCACCCATGGGCTGCGACGCTGGCGCGCCACCTCGGTCCGGACCAACCGCAGGAAAAAGGGCACATTCACAACCGAAGTCGCAAGAACCACGACCAGAAGTCCGTTGCCGATACCCACCGCCAGAACCATCGCCAGCAGATAGATCGGCAGCGCCAGCAGCAGATCCACCGCCCAACCTGCCAGCCGGTCAGCCCATCCGCCGAACCAGCCTGCAACGGCCCCCACCGAAGCACCCAATCCCGCAGCCAGCGCCACCGCCGCCACCGCCAATCCGAAATCGAGCCGCGCGGCCCCCACCACCCGCGCCAGCATGTCACGCCCCAGATGATCGGTCCCGAACGGGTGCTCGGCCCCCGGTGGCAACAAGGCCGCCGCCACCTCGGTGGCGAACGGGTCCGCCCCGGTCAACAGCGGCCCGGCAACGGCCGATATCAGGACCAACCCGACCAGCGCAAAGCCGACCCGCTCAGCCATGCGCGCTTGCCGCCAGCCGCGGGTCCAGCGCCCGTGCCACCAGATCGGCACCAAGACTCAGCCCCGCGTGGATCAGCGCCAAAACCAGCATCACGCCCTGAACCGGCGCATGATCCAACGCCATCAAAGCATCAAGCGCATAGCGCCCGGCGCCCGGCCACGCGAACACCTTCTCCACCAAAACGTTGGCACCCAGCATGTAACCAAAGGTCATCGCGGCGACCGGGATGAGCGCGCCCAGCGCCTCGGGCATGGCGTAGCGCCGCACCACAATCCGCTCTGGTACGCCCGCAAGCCGCGCACCCACCACACCCGGCCCGTCCAGCGCCGCCAGCAACGCGGCACGAAACACCCGCAGCATCGGCGCCACGGCAAACAGCGCCATAGTGGCTGCGGGCAG
>JAUXPG010000372.1 GCA_030683915.1 Gemmobacter sp. | reverse complement strand
GTCGCGGCCGGGCAGGCGGAACTGGAAGGATGACGGCACGAACGCCGCGTCGGGGTGGCGGCGGATGAGGGCCAGACCGGGCACGTGCTGCAAGGCCGCTTCCAGCACATCATGGCGCGCCCGCCAGCGTGCCACGCGGTCGGCCAGCAGCGGGAGTTGCGCGCGCAGGATCGCTGCGCGCAAATTGTCCATGCGCGAGGACACGTTCGGCACGGTCCATTTCAGGTCCGCATAGGCGTCAGGCGGCGGTCCTGCCGGGTGGCGGTCGAACAGCATGTAACTGCCCGAGGCCAGCACCATATGCGCCATCAGCGCCGCATCGTCGGTGACGATCAGCCCGCCTTCGCCCGAGTTGAGGTGCTTGTAGGTCTGCGTCGAATAGCAGCCGATCACCCCGTGCCGCCCCGAGGGCACGCCGCGAAAGCTGGCGCCCATCGTATGCGCGCAGTCTTCGATCACCCGCACGCCCCGCTCCGCGCTAAGTGACATCAGCGCGTCCATATCGGCAATATGCCCGCGCATGTGGCTCAGCAGCAGCACCGCGCCTGGCCAGGCCTTGGCCGCCAGATCGTCAAGGTCGATCACCAGATCGGGGGTGGTTTCCACGAACACCGGCACCGCCCCCAGGGCGGCGATGGCACCAGGCACCGGGGCGAGCGTGAAGGCATTGGTCAGCACCCGCCCCCCCGGCCCCACACCGCAGGCCCGCAGCGCGAGGCGCATCGCCGCCCCGCCCGAGGCGACCGCAAGGCAATAGCGCGCGCCCGTGGCTGCGGCGAAGTCCAGTTCCAGCGCCGCGGTCTCGGCCGTTTCGTCCGGCGCGGTGTTGTAGCGGTGCAACCGCCCCCCGCGAAGGACCGCGACCGCCGCCGCGATGCCCGCCTCGGGGATCGGTTCTTGCTGGGTGAAACTGCCGGTGAACACTTCGCTCATGCCATCCTCCGCAGGGTCCAGAGATAAAGCGCCAAGGTGCAGGCGAGCAGCACCGCCGCGAGGGCATAGGCGGCATCCGGCGTCTGCCAGACCGCGCCTTCGGCCATGAAGGCGGCGAACACCTGTGAAAAGGTCACCGTGCCCGCCAGCATGGCCACGTTGGTCACCGCCGAGATGCCGCCTTGCAGTTCGCCTTGCGCGTCCTCGGGGACCACGCGCGACATCATCGACATCAGCATTGGCTGCACGAAGCCTTCGGGCCCATGCACCACCATCAGCACCACGACCATGCCAAGCCCGCCCGCCAGCCCATAGCCCGCCGCCGCCACCATTGCGCTGACAAGGCCCAGCACGGCCACCCGCGCCTCGCCCCAGCGGCGCACGGCCGGCCCGGTCAGGCCGCCCTGAAACCCGGCCATCACCAGCCCGAAGATGGCCAGCGTCAGCCCCACCATGCTTTCCGACCAGCCGAACTTCGCCATGCCCCAGAACGGCCAGATCGCCGGATAGACCGACGAGGCGAAGAAGAATACGAACAACACGCCGCACATCGGCAATACGCCCGGATAGCGACGGAACACCGCAAAGGCGCCGAACGGGTTGGCGCGGCGCCAATCGAACGCGCGGCGCGACGTCGGCGGCAGGGTTTCGGGCAGCACGATCCAGCCATAGACGAAGTTCAGGAACGAAATGGCCGCCGCCACCCAGAACGGAACCCGCGCGCCGAGTTCGCCCAGCAGCCCGCCTATCGCCGGGCCAATGACAAACCCCACCCCGAACGCGGCCCCCATCAGCCCAAAGGCGCGGGCCCGGTCCTCGGGCGCCTTGACGTCTGCGATGAAGGCGTTGGCAATCACCCAGCTTGACCCGCAAACCCCTGCCAGCACCCGCCCCACGAACAGCCACATCAGCGTGGGCGCCAGCGCCGACAGCACATAATCCAGCCCCAACCCGAAGATGGCCAGCAACAGCAGGGGCCGCCGCCCGAACCTGTCCGACAGGTTGCCCATCAGCGGCGCGCACAAGAATTGCGCCGTGGAGAACGCAAAGAACATCCAGCCACCGATGACCGCCGCCTGCGCCAGACCCACGCCGCCCACATCCTCGATCAGCGCGGGCAGCACGGGGATGATCAGTCCGAACCCCACCATGTCCAGCAGGACCGTGATCAGCACGAAGGCAAAGGCATGTTTGCCGGGCGCGCGCGCCATGTCAGACCCCGAGCAGGCGGTCCACCACCGCATCAAGGCCATCGTAATCGTCCAGCAAGCCTTCGGGGGCCAGCGATTCGATGCTGCGCCCCAGCGGCCCGAAGGTGACGAGCACCACCGGCACCCCCGCCGCTGTGCCGGTGCGCCGGTCGGTCACGGTGTCGCCCACAAGGATCGCGCGTGACACCTCGCCCCCCGCGCGTTCGATGGCCAGCCGCAACGGCGCCGGGTCAGGCTTGGCCACCGGCAGGGTCCACGCCCCGACCATCGAGGCAAAAAGCCCACGCACCCCCAACCGCGTCAGCAGCAGCTCGGCCAGATCATCGGGCTTGTTGGTGCAGATGCCCACCCGGTCGCCCGCGCGGCGCAACCGCTCGACCGCCGCAACCGCGCCGGGATACATCTGGGTGTGCCGGTCGATCCCGTCGCGGTAGGCATCCAGCAGGCGGGGATACCAGCGGTTCACCTCGTCCTCGTCCCAGACAAGGCCCAGCCGCGCCGACCCGGTGCGCAGCATCGCGCGGCCACCCTGAAACGCTGTCAGCGTGTCCTGCGGCCCCAGCGGCGCACCAAGGCCCGCCGCGCCGAAGGTTTCGTTCGCCGCCGCCAGCAGGTCGGCCGAGGTGTCGGCCAGCGTGCCGTCAAGATCAAAGATCACCGTGCGCGGGCGGGTCATGGGCGGGCTCCTGTCACACAAGGAAAGACTGCGTGAGGCCCCGCCCCCTTGCGGTGCCGCGCCTGACGGGTAGAACGGGCCACAGCAAAAGAAAAGGCCCCGCAGAATGGCATTGTCGCTGATCGTCCTGGCCGCAGGCCAGGGAACCCGGATGAATTCGGAACGGCCCAAGGTGCTGCACCCGCTTGGCGGGGTGCCGCTGGTGGCGCATGCACTGGCGGCAGGCCGCGCGCTTGATCCCGACCGCGTGGTGGTCGTTGCGGGCCACGGCGCCGATCAGGTCGCCACCGCCGTGGCGGGGCTGGACCCGGACGCGGTGGTGGTGATGCAGACCGAACAGCTTGGCACCGCGCATGCGGTGGCGCAGGCGCGCGATGCGGTGCCTGCTGGCGACGTGGTGGTGCTGTTTGGCGATACGCCGTTCCTTGGCGCCGAAACGTTGGCGCGACTGCGTGAGGCGCGCGCGCGCTTCGATGTCGTCGTTCTGGGGTTTCAGGCGCTTGATCCGGGCCGCTATGGCCGGTTGGTGACCAGCGGCGACGACCTGCTGGCCATCATCGAGTGGAAGGACGCCAGTGCCGAGGAGCGCGAGATCGACCTGTGCAATTCGGGCGTTCTGGCGGCGGACGCGGGCACGCTGTTTGACCTGATCGACGGGGTCGGCAACGCCAACGCCGCCGGGGAATACTATCTGACCGATGTGGCCGCGCTGGCGCGCGCACGCGGCCTGACAGCCGGTGTGGTGCTGTGCGACGAATCCGAAACGCTTGGCATCAATACAAGGGCGGAACTGGCCGCCGCCGAAGCCGCCTTCCAGACCCGCAAGCGCGCGGAAATGCTGGAACTCGGGGTGACGATGACCGCACCTGAAACCGTGATCTTCGCGCTCGACACCATCGTGGGGCGTGATGCGGTGATCGGCCCGCATGTGGTGTTCGGCCCCGGCGTCACCGTAGAATCCGAGGCTGAAATCAAGGCGTTCTGCCATCTCGAAGGCTGCCACATCAGCCGTGGGGCCACCGTTGGCCCGTTTGCCCGCCTGCGCCCCGGCGCCGAACTGGCCGAAGATGTGCATGTCGGCAATTTCGTGGAAATCAAGAACGCCATTCTGGACGAAGGCGTCAAGGTCGGCCACCTGAGCTATATCGGAGATGCCGATGTGGGCGAATTCACCAACATCGGCGCAGGC
>JAUXPG010000347.1 GCA_030683915.1 Gemmobacter sp. | reverse complement strand
TTGCTGGGCCTTGTGGGCTGCGGCGTGCTGGTCGGTCTGGGGCTGTGGCAGGTGGACCGGCTGGGCCAGAAGCAGGCCGAACTTGCCGAGATAGAAACCCGCATCGCCGCCCCGCCGGGGCCGTTGCCACAGCCGGGGCAGGCGACGCGCTATCAGCCGGTGACGGTGGCGGGCGAACTGAGCGGCAACCGGCTGCGCGTGCTGGTCAGCCGCAAGCAGATCGGCGCCGGATACCGCATCATTTCGGTGCTGACCACCGCCGAGGGGCGGCGCGTTCTGGTCGATCTGGGATTTGTGCGCGAAGGCGACCCGGTGCCCGAGGCGACCGGCGAGGTCACCATCACCGGCAACCTGCACACCCCGGCCGAGGTCGATGGCTACACCCCCACCGCGGATCTGACGCGCAACATCTGGTTTGCGCGCGACGTGCCGCAGATGGCGGTGGTGCTGAACACCGAAGAAACATTGATTGTCGCCCGCGCCCCCGCGGTGCCGGGCATCGAACCCCTGCCGGTTGATACCGCCGGCATCCCGAATGACCATCTGCAATACGCGATCACATGGTTCCTTCTGGCGGTCGTCTGGGCCGGGATGACGGGGCTGCTGGTGGCGCGCAGCGCAAGGCCGAGGGCCTGAAGGAGAACCGGATGCACTATGTTTCCACCCGAGGTGCCGCGCCTGTCCTGGATTTCGGCGGGGCCATGATGACGGGGCTGGCGCGCGATGGCGGGCTTTACGTGCCGCAGTCGGTGCCGCAGCTGGCGCAGGCCGACATCGCGGCACTCGCCGGGCTGAGCTATGAGGACACCGTCTTTCGGGTCATGCGCCCCTTCCTCGGTGATACCTTCGGGGAGGATGAATTCCGCCGCCTGATCGCCGATGCCTACGCGGGCTTTGGCCACGCCGCCCGCGCGCCGATGGTGCAACTTGGTGCGAACCATTTCCTGCTGGAGCTGTTTCACGGCCCGACGCTGGCGTTCAAGGACTTCGCCATGCAGATGATCGGTCAGATGATGCAGGCCGCGCTGGCGAAATCGGGCCAGCGCATCACCATCGTTGGCGCCACCAGCGGCGATACCGGGTCTGCCGCGATCGAGGCATTTCGCGGGCTGTCGAACGTGGATGTGTTCATCCTGTTCCCGCATGGCCGGGTGTCCGAGGTGCAGCGCCGCCAGATGACCACGCCGGTTGAGGCCAATGTCCATGCTCTGGCGCTGGACGGCGACTTTGATGACTGTCAGGCGCGCGTCAAGGACATGTTCAACCACTTCGCCTTCCGCGATACGGTGGGGCTGGCGGGGGTCAACAGCATCAACTGGGCGCGGGTGCTCAGTCAGGTGGTGTATTACTTCTACGCCGGGGTCGCCTTGGGCGCGCCGCACCGCAAGGTCAGCTTCACCGTCCCGACCGGAAACTTCGGTGACATCTTTGCCGGATACATCGCACGGGCCATGGGCCTGCCCATCGAGCGGCTGGTGATCGCCACCAACCACAACGACATCCTGCATCGCGCGCTGACCACCGGCAGCTATGCCACCAATGGCGTGCGCCCGTCGATCAGCCCGTCGATGGACATTCAGGTGTCGTCGAACTTTGAACGCGCGCTGTTCGATGCCTTGGGCCGCGATGGCCGCGCGGTTGCCGGGTTGATGGATGATCTGAAGTCCACCGGCGCCTTTGCCATTCCCCAAGGCGCGTTGCAGGCGCTGCGCGACACCTTCGCCTCGGGCCGCTGTGGCGAGGATGAGACATCCGCCACCATCACCGCGACGCTGGCTGCCACCGGCGAACTGTTGTGCCCGCATTCCGCAGTGGGGGTGCATGTGGCCCAGGACCACCTGTCGGCCACGCCAATGATCACGCTGGCCACCGCGCACCCGGCAAAGTTCCCCGATGCCGTGGAACGGGCGACCGGCATCCGCCCGGCGCTGCCCCCGCGCATGGCCGATCTTTACGACCGCCCCGAACGGGTGACGCGGGTGCCAAACGACCTGACCGCGCTTGAAACGCTGGTGCTGCAAAGGACGGGCCGCGCATGATCCGGATCGAGACGCTGCCCAACGGCCTGCGCATCGCCACCGACACGATGTCGCGGCTGGAAACCGCCGCCATCGGGTTGTGGGTGAACGTGGGCGCCCGGCACGAGACGGCCGAACAGAACGGCATCGCGCATTTTCTGGAACACATGGCCTTCAAGGGCACGGCCCGGCGGAGTGCGTTGCAGATCGCCTCGGAAATCGAGGATGTGGGCGGCTATCTCAACGCCTATACCTCCAACGAAAGCACGGCCTATTACGCGCGGGTGTTGCGCGCCGATGTGCCGCTGGCGCTGGACGTGATTGCCGATATCACGCTCAACCCGGCGTTCGAGGCGCGGGAAATCGAGATCGAGCGCGGGGTGATCCTGCAGGAAATCGGCCAGATGCTCGACACGCCCGATGATGTGATCTTTGAGCGGTTGCAGGAAACGGCCTATCCCGACCAGCCGATGGGGCGCTCCATTCTGGGCACGTCCGACCGGGTGTCGGCCTTTGGGGCCGCTGATCTGCGGGCCTTTGTCGGGTCGCATTACCAGCCGGGACAGATGATTCTGGCAGCGGCGGGCGCGGTGGACCATGACGCCATCGTGGCGCAGGCGCGCGCGTTGTTTGGCGGTCTGGCGGCCCGCACCCCCAGCGTCTTTGCCCCCGCGCGATTCGCCACCGGCGAATTCCGCGCCATCGAGGATTTGGAACAGGTGCATCTGGCGCTGGCCTTTGCCGCCGAAGGCTGGCATTCGCCCGATCTGCACGTCGCCAATACCTATGCCGCAATCATGGGTGGCGGCATGTCAAGCCGGCTGTTCCAGAAGCTGCGCGAGGAACATGGCATGTGCTATACCGTCGATGCGCAGTCCAGCGCGCACGAGGACTGCGGCCTGATCACCATCTATGCCGGCACCGGCGCCGATCAGGTGGGCGACCTGTGCCGCCTGACAATGGATGAATTGAAGCGCGCGGCCGATGACCTGACCGAACCCGAGGTGGCCCGCGCCCGCGCGCAGCGCCGCGCCGGCTTGCTGATGGGGCTCGAGGGGCCTTGGGCGCGCACCCAGCACATGGCGCGGATGCTGGCGCTGTTCGGGCGCGTGCCGGATATGGCCGAAATGGTGGCCGACATCGATGCCGTCACGTTGGAGCGCGTGCGGGGCTATGCCGGGCGGCTGGCCGGGCGGGCCGAAATGGCGATGGCCGTCTATGGCCCCGCCGACGACGCGCCCGAGGCAGGCGCCTTGCGCGCGCGGCTGGCTGCGTAATGCTGGGGCTGCGGCGCAGGACGGTGATCGAGACGCCGCGCCTGACACTGCGCTTGCCGCAGCACGCCGATTACCGGGCGTGGTCGGGCCTGCGCGAGGCATCGGCCGCATTCCTGACGCCGTGGGAACCGACCTGGGCCGCTGACCATCTGTCGCGTCGCGCGTTTTCGGGCCGGGTATCATGGGCGGCGCGGGTGGAATCCGATGGGTCGGCGCTGCCGCTGTTCCTCATCCGCCGCTCTGACAGCGCGTTGGTCGGCGCGATCACGCTGGATCATATCCGCCGCGGTCCGGCGCAGGCCGGGACGATGGGCTATTGGGTTGGCGAGCCCTTTGCCCGTCAGGGTTACATGCGCGAGGCGATCGAGGCGTTGTCGCGCCATGCCTTCACCCGGCTGGACCTGAGCCGGATCGAGGCCGCATGCCTGCCGGAAAATGTGGCCAGCCGGGGTGTGCTGGAAAAATCCGGCTTCAAATATGAAGGCGTCGCGCAGTCCTATCTTCAGATCGCGGGGCGCTGGCGCAACCATGTGCTTTATGCGCTGTTGCGCCACGACCGCCGCGGGCGAACCGACGCAGGCTAAGGCCCGTCAGACCCGTCATCCCCATCGTCAAACCAAGAAGCGGGCGTCTGGCGGGCGGTCCGCACCTGCGGCTGCGCGCCAAATGAAAATGGCGGCAGTCCCAGGGAGGTGGGAACTGCCGCCGAGGACGATCGGCCCAGGGAGGAGGACGGGCCTTTCGTGTTCCGCCGGGCACCCTTGGCACCCGAATGTCGGTCGGACACGCAAGTGCGTCCGGAAACTGGTGGCGGTGACCCCAGGGAGGAGGAGGGGGCCACCGCCGTTAGCTTCGGTCCAGGGAGGAGGACGGACCGTCGCGTGCCGTTGGGCGCAGGGGCGCCCGGAATGGGTGGCAGTGACCCCAGGGAGGAGGAGGGGGCCACCGCCGCTAGCTTCGGTCCAGGGAGGAGGACGGACCGTCGCGTCTTGTCAGGCCCGGCTGGGGGCCTCTTGTCCGGTACGGCGGTCCGAGGGAACGAAACCGCCGCCGTGCGTCCACTCCGGGGAGGAGGAGGGAGCGAACGCGAATGTCTCAGCTCACCGCCTTGCCATAGGCGGCTTCCAGCGCCACGCGGGTGATCATCGACCGGGTCAGCCCCAGATCGGACAGCTCGCGGGTGGTCAGGCCGTTCAGTTCCCGCAAGGTGCGGGTGTAGAGCTTGCGGCGGTGCAACGCCTCGCGCAGGCGGGCCACAAAGCCCTGACCAGCGGTGCCAGCCATCGAAGCGGCGGAGGGAAGTGCGTAGGCCATATCGGTCGCTCGTCTTTCGGTTCGGAGAGGCTTGGGTATGTTACCGCTGCCAGTGGGATGAAGATGGGGCAAATGCTGCGGCTGCACAATAGCTGGCGTAATCAATGCTGCTCTGCGGCGCGCGCATGGCTGACGTTGCGTAAATTATCTTGACGGCGCAGACGGTTCGCACAAATAGCGGGCGTTCGTGCAGCTGCCCCTTGCGCGTGCCGCGTCGCAGGACAACCTTTTGCGCGGTCCGTGGGCGCGCTGCCCGAACGGCAGGCAAGCGGAGAATACCATGCCCCTTTCGCGCGAAGACGTTTTGCGGGTTCTGTCAAGCCTGAAGCTGCCGGGCGGGGGCGATCCGGTGTCACGCGACATGGTGCGCGCGCTTTCGGTGGCGGATGGACAGATTCGGTTCGTGCTTGAAGTCTCCGGCGCCGAGGAGGCGCGCGCGTTCGAACCGCTGCGGACGGCGGCCGAAGCGGCCTTGCGCGCGCTGCCTGGCGCGGTGTCGGTGTCGGCGGTGATGACCGCGCCCACCGGCGCGAAAACGCCGCCGCCGGACCTCAAGATCGGGCGGCATCCGACGCCACAGCAGGGCGGCCCTCAGGCGGTGCCGGGCGTGGCGCGCATTCTGGCCGTGGGGTCGGGCAAGGGCGGTGTGGGAAAATCCACCGTGTCATCCAATCTGGCGGTTGCGCTGGCACGGCAGGGGCGACGCGTGGGCTTGCTCGATGCCGATATCTACGGCCCGTCGCAACCGCGCATGATGGGCGTAAGCCAGCGCCCGGCCTCGCCCGATGGCAAGACCATCCTGCCGCTCCACGCGCATGGCGTCACCATGATGTCGATCGGGCTGATGCTGAAGGAAGGCGATGCCGTGATCTGGCGCGGCCCCATGCTGATGGGGGCCTTGCAACAGATGCTGGGGCAGGTGGCCTGGGGCGATCTGGATGTGCTGGTCATCGACCTGCCGCCCGGCACCGGCGATATCCAGTTGACGCTGTGCCAGCGGTATCAGGTGACCGGCGCCATCGTGGTCAGCACACCTCAGGACGTGGCGCTGCTGGACGCGCGCAAGGCGCTCAAGATGTTCGATACGCTGAAAACTCCGGTGCTGGGGTTGATCGAAAACATGTCCACCTTCTGTTGCCCGAACTGCGGCCATGAAACCGCGATCTTCGGTCATGGCGGCGTGCGGGCCGAGGCGGCGGCCATGTGCCTGCCGTTGCTGGCCGATCTGCCCATCAGCCTTGAAACCCGGCTGGCCGGCGATGCGGGCACCCCGGTTGCCGCAGGCACCGGCCCGGCGGCAGAGGCCTATGCCCGCCTTGCCGCGCGGTTGGTGGCGGACGGGGTCGCCTGACACCAAGACGCCCATGGAACCGGATGGAACCCGGCCCCCCAGCCCTTCAACGGGCCGGGGGGCCTTTTTTGCTTCCTTCTCCACGCACGGGGCAGGGCGGGGGCTTGTAACTGCCTCCCCCCAGGCTCGTGCATGGAACGGGATGGAACCGGACCCCCGAAATGGGCCTGAAACCGCGAGGTGCCGTCATCCTGACCGAGCGCGCGCCGAATCACTGGCCTGTGATCGCGTGTGATTCGGACCAGGCTCCGCGTGATGTTCGCGCTTTGATCGCGCCCTTCCGGCCACAGTCTGGCAGATACGTGCAAACCCTTGCCGAAAGACCCACGCCCCGCCGGTTTTGTCTGGGGTAATCTGGAATCCGATTTCGCACTATATCTGGTAGTCCGCTCGGCTCATGCGTCTAACTGTGCGCATCGGCGTGGCCGAGGAGGAAATTCCGCCGCTCTCCAAGTGCCATCGAGTTCCATGCAGTCCCAAAAAACCCCTTGCCGTCCCGCCGTCTGCCGTGCCAATTTCGGGTCAACGGAGAGTGAGCAGGACGAAACAAAAACACGGGGAACTGATAAAAACACCCGGTCCTGAGGCGGGTTTCATCAGGCTCTACCCTCCGCACGACGACACCGAGCATACACGCATTCCAAAGGCGGCGCACGCGAAACGCAAAACACGGGGCGCATCAAAGACCCCGGTCGAGGCAGGTTTCAACGGCATCCGCTGGCGGCAACGACAACACAAGAATCCGGCCTGAGCGCGTGAGCAGACACCCCCCCAGGTAGCCGCTCGGCCGGTGTTGCCCGGAAACGGGACAGAGGGCGGCGGATCGGGCAGTTGGCAGCAGCCCGATCCGCCGTTGTCTATTCAACGACCCTTTGCCTTTGGCCGGGGGCGACAGACGAGGGACGGAAAGGACATCGCGCGTGCATTTCTCCGGCACGATCACGCAGCGGGTGGATGGCAAGGGTCGCGTGTCGATTCCCGCCGATTTCCGCCGCGTGCTGGAGGCTGGCGATGCCCAGTTCGACCCCGAGGTCAAGCGCGTGCGGATGCGGGTCGTTTACGGCGATGACAGCCGCCGCTGCCTCGAGGTTTATCCCATTGCCCGGTTCGAAGCCCTGATGAGCCGCATCGCGCAGCTTCCCCAAGGGTCGGACGAACGCGAAATCCTGGAATTGTGCTATGTCTCCGGTTCGGAGCAGATCGAGGTTGATGCCGATGGGCGCACGGTATTCGCCCAACGGTTCCGCGACCATATCGGCCTGTCGCGCGATGGCGGCGAGGCGGTGTTCGCCGGGGCGCTCGATACCTTCCGTATCTGGACCCCCGAGGAATTCGAGGCCGAGCGCGCCCGCAAGCTGGCGGCCGTCAAGGCCCGCATGGCCGGTGGTGGCAGCATCCTGTCGCTGTTGCCCCCGCTTCCGGCGGGCTGATCCGATGCGCGGTCAAGCCGTCGCAACCGGGCAGGAGCGGGCCACATGAGCAACGAGGCGCCGCACGTTCCCGTTCTGCTGGCCCCGATCCTGTCGTTGTGCGCGCCGATCCGGGGGGTGTGGCTGGATGGTACGCTTGGTGCGGGCGGCTATGCGCGCGGGCTGCTGGACGCAGGCGCCGACCGGGTGATCGGGGTGGACCGCGACCCGAGCGCGCTGGCACTGGCCGAGGCATGGCGCGCGCCCTATGGCGACCGTGTGCGGCTGGTGCAGGGCACGTTTTCCGCGCTTGACGACCATGCGGGCGAAGCGCTCGATGGTGTGGTGCTCGATCTGGGTGTGTCGTCGATGCAGCTGGATCAGGCAGAGCGCGGGTTTTCCTTTCTGCGCGACGGCCCGTTGGACATGCGGATGGGCGACAGCGGCGAAAGTGCCGCCGATCTGGTGAACGACGGCGACGAAGGGCTGTTGGCCGATATCCTTTACCATTACGGCGAGGAACGGGCGGCGCGCCGGATCGCCCGCGCCATCGTGGCCGAACGCCTCAAGGCCCCGATCGAAACGACGGCCCGCTTGGCCGCCATCGTCGCCGGGTGCCTGCCGCGACCGAAGCCGGGGCAAAGCCACCCGGCCACCCGCAGCTTTCAGGCGCTGCGCATCGCGGTCAACACCGAGTTCGAGGAACTTGTGGCGGGCCTTTCGGCGGCAGAACGGGCGCTCAAGCCCGGTGGCTTGCTGGCGGTCGTCAGTTTCCATTCGCTGGAAGACCGTATTGTGAAGCGGTATTTTGCCAGCCGGGCCGGGGGCGAGGGCGCGGGCAACCGCCACAGCCCCGGCCTGTCCGCCGAACCCGTGCGCTTTGAACCCGTGACGCGCAAGCCCGTCGCCGCCGACGATGCCGAACTGGCCGTCAACCCGCGCGCCCGGTCCGCATTGCTGCGGATCGGGCGGCGCACCGCGGCACCGGCAGGCCCGGTCGATGCCGCAAGCCTTGGCGCCCCCGGTCTGCCCACCCGTACCCACCGCCGCAAAGGTCGCTGACATGCGTTCTGCGCTTCTGATCCTATCGTTTCTGGTGATGCTGGGGGCCGGTTTCTGGGCCTACCGCGAAAACTATGCCACCAAGGAGGCGCTGCGCCGCGCCGATGCCCTGAGTGCCGATATCGCCCGCCTGACCGAGGCAATCGCCGTGCAGCGCGCCGAATGGGCCTATCTGAACCGCCCCGACCGGCTGGCCGAACTCGTCTCGGCCAATTTTGACCGGCTGGGCCTGCTGCCGATGCTGCCCGAACAATTTGCCGAAACCCGCCTGCTGCCGGTGCCCGAATCCGCGCCACTGCTGGACGGGGTGACCGAAATTTCGGCCCTGTCCGCCGAGGACGAGGAGATGTTGCCGTGAACCCGCGCACGCCCCTGCGCCCGCTCGCGCGCATTCTTGACGCCCGGGCACGGGGCGAGAACCCCGACGTGATCGAGGCGGAGAACATTCGCACCCGGCACGAGGCAATGCATGACCGCGCGCGCGCCCGTGCCGAAAGCCGCCTTTTGCTGCTTGTGGCGGGGTTCTGCGTCGGCTTCGCGCTGATTGGCATCCGCATGGCGGAACTGGCGGCGGCCACGCCGCAGGAGCCGCGCGTGGTGGCGACGGGGCGCGGCATCCAGGCGCAGCGCGCCGATATCCTGGACCGCAGCGGCAATGTGCTGGCCACCAACATGGTCACCCACGCGCTGTACGCCCACCCGCGCGACATGGTCGACCCGGCGCGCGCCGCGCGCGAACTGGTGCGGATTTTCCCGGACATGGACGAGGCGCGGCTGCTCAAGCAGTTCACCGGCGGCGGCGCGTTCCACTGGTTGCGCCGCAAGCTGAGCCCGGAACAGGTGCAGGCCGTGCATGACATCGGCGAGCCCGGCCTGTTGTTCGGCCCGCGCGAGATGCGGCTTTATCCCAACGGACGCTTGGCCGCGCATGTGCTGGGCGGCAGCCGCTTTGGCGACGAGGCGGTGCATTCGGCCGAGGTGATCGGCGTGGCCGGGCTGGAAAAGGCGATGGACGACCGCCTGCGCGACCCCGCGCGGCTGGACGAACCGCTGCATCTGTCCATCGACCTGCCGGTGCAGGCGGCGGTGGCCGAGGTGCTGCATTCCGGCATGCAACTGCTCAACGCCAAGGGCGCCGCCGCCATCCTGATGGATGTCCGTTCGGGCGAGATTCTGGCGATGGTCAGCCTGCCCGACTTTGACCCGAACGACCGCCCGCTGCCCCCCACCCAGGGCGACCCCGCCGACAGCCCCATCTTTAACCGCGCCTTGCAGGGCGTTTACGAACTCGGCTCGGTGATGAAGGTGTTTCCGGTGGCGCAGGCGCTGGAACTGGGGCTTGTCACCCCCGACACGATGATCAATTCCTCCAGCCCGATGCAGATGGGCCGGTTCCGCATCCGCGATTTCAAGAACTACGGCCCGCAGCTTTCTGTCACCGATGTGATCGTGAAATCGTCGAACGTCGGCACCGCGCGGATCGTGGCGCAGGTCGGCCCACTGCGCCAGCAGGCGTTTCTCAAGGAACTCGGGTTTCTGGATGCGGTTCCGGTGGAACTGATCGAGGCGCCGCGCGCGCGCCCGCTGGTGCCAAAGAAATGGTCGGAAATCCACGCCGCGACGGTGTCTTATGGCCACGGCCTTGCCGCAAGCCCGCTGCATCTGGCCACGGCCTATGCCGCGCTGGTGAATGGCGGCTACAAGGTGACGCCGACGCTTATCAAGGGGCAGGGCGGCATCGGGGCGCAGGTGGTATCGCAACGGACCTCGGACCAGATGCGCCTGATGCTGCGCAAGACGGTGGTCAGGGGCACGGCGAAAATGGCCGACATTCCGGGCTATCTGGTGGGCGGCAAGACCGGCACCGCCGACAAGCAAAAACCCGGCGGCGGCTATCACAAGGAGAAGGTGATGGCCAACTTCGCCGGGGCCTTCCCGATGAACGATCCGCGCTATGTCGTGGTGGTGTCGCTGGATGAACCCGTCGAAACCAGCGGGACCGAGGCGCGGCGCACCGCAGGCTGGACCGCTGTGCCGGTGACGGCGGAAATCGTCCGCCGGGTCGCGCCGCTGCTGGGTCTGCGCCCGCAGGCCATTGAAGCTGACCTGCCGACCAATGTAACAGCGGTGCGGAATTGACCCGGTTTCGGGGTTTCGGGGGCGATGATGGGTGCGGAAGGCAAGACGCTGGCGGATCTGGGGCTGTCGGCCCGCGGTGCCGCGCGCGAGGTGCGGGTGACCGGGCTTGCGGTGGACAGCCGTGCGGTCCGCGACGGGTTCCTGTTTGCCGCCTTGCCGGGCAGCCGGGTCCACGGGGCTGACTTCATCTCTTATGCCTTGCGTCAGGGCGCCGGTGCGGTGCTGACCGATCCGGCCGGGGCCGCGATGGCCGCCGATGTGCTGGCCGGGTCGCAGGCCGCGCTGGTGGTGGTGGAGGACGCGCGCGCGGCCTTGGCGCAGGCGGCCGCGTTGTGGTCGGGCGCGCAGCCTGCAACGATGGTCGCGGTCACCGGAACCAACGGCAAAACCTCGGTCGCAAGCTTCACGCGGCAGATCTGGCAGGCGCTGGGCCACCCGGCCATCAATCTTGGCACCACCGGCGTCGAAGGGGACTGGGCCGCACCCGCAGGTCAGACCACGCCCGAACCCATCACCCTGCACCGGCTGCTGGCCGATGCCGCCGCCGCAGGCATCACCCATGCTGCGATGGAGGCGTCAAGCCACGGGCTGGACCAGCGGCGGTTGGATGGCGTGCGGCTGGCCGCGGCGGGGTTCACCAACCTGACGCAGGACCACCTCGATTATCATGGCACAATGGAGGCGTATCACGCCGCCAAACTGGGCCTGTTCACCCGGCTTTTGCCCGAGGATGGCGTGGCCGTGGTCAATCTGGACGACCCGCACGGCCCGGGCTTCGCGCGCGAGGCGCAGACGCGGGGCTGCGCGGTGCTGGGCACCGGCGCGTCACCGCAGGCTGATCTGCGCATCCTTGGCCAGCGGTTCGATGCCACCGGGCAGGAGGTGCGGTTTTCATGGGCCGGTGCCCCCCGGCAGGTGCGGCTGAACCTTGTGGGCGGGTTTCAGGCGTCGAATGTCGCGGTGGCGGCGGGGCTGGCGATGGCTGCAGGCGCCGACCCCGATGATGTGTTCGCCATCCTGCCGCGCCTGACCACGGTGCGCGGGCGGATGCAACTGGTGGCCACGCGCCGCAATGGCGCCGCCGTTTATGTCGATTACGCCCATACCCCCGACGCAGTGGAAACCGCACTCCGCGCGTTGCGTCCGCATGTCATGGGACGCATCGTGATCGTGATGGGCGCCGGCGGCGACCGTGACCGCGGCAAGCGCCCGCTGATGGGTGCGGCAGCGGCGCAGTGGGCCGACATCGTCTATGTCACCGACGACAACCCCCGCTCCGAAGACCCTGCCAGCATCCGCGCTGCCATTCTTGCCGCCTGCCCCGAAGCCACCGAAGTGCCGGACCGCGCCGAAGCGATCCTGCTGGGCGTCGACGCGCTGTTGCCGGGCGATGCGCTGCTGATCGCGGGCAAGGGCCACGAGACGGGGCAGGAAATTGCCGGCCAGATTTACCCTTTTGACGATGCGGAACAGGCGAGTGTCGCCGTCGCTGCGCTGGATGGTGTGATATGAGTTTGTGGACCTCTGAGGCCGCCGCCGCCGCGACCGGCGGGCGCGTCACCGCGCCGTGGGTGGCCGACGGCGTATCGATCGACACGCGCACCTTGCGCCGGGGCGATCTGTTCGTCGCGCTCACGGCAGCGCGCGATGGTCACGATTTCGTGGCTCAGGCGCTGGAAAAGGGTGCCGCCGCAGCGTTGGTCAGCCGTATTCCCGACGGTGTGGCACCCGATGCGCCGCTTCTGGTGGTGCCCGACGTGCTGGCCGCACTCGAGGCGCTGGGCCGGGCCGGGCGGGCGCGGACGGGGGCGCGCGTGGTGGGTGTGACCGGATCGGTCGGCAAGACCTCGACCAAGGAAATGCTGCGGGTGATCCTTGCGGGCCAGGGCCGGGTGCATGCGTCCGAAGCCAGCTACAACAACCACTGGGGCGTGCCGCTGACACTGGCGCGCATGCCGCCCGACACCGACTATGCCGTGATCGAGATCGGCATGAACCATCCCGGCGAGATCGCGCCGCTGGCGCGCATGGCCCGTCCGCATGTCGCGCTGATCACCACCATTGCCGCGGCGCATCTGGAGGCGTTCGGCTCGCTTGACGGGATCGCGGCGGAAAAGGCCAGCATCTGCGACGGGCTGGAACCGGGCGGAGTGGCGGTGCTGCCGCTTGACCTGCCGCAGGCCCCGGTGCTGCTGGCGGGCACGTCGGGCGCGCGGGTGGTCAGCTTTGGCGCCCATGCCGCGCGTGACTGGCGCCTGACGCGGGCGCAGGTTGCAGGCGACGTGACGGTCGCCCACGCGGCGACCCCGCAAGGCGACCTTTTGTTCAAGGTGGCCAGCCCCGGCCAGCACTTCGCGCTGAATGGTCTGGGCGCGTTGGCGGCGGCAATGGCACTGGGCGCCGACGCGGCAATCGCTGCGGCCGATCTCGGGCGCTGGCGTCCCCCCGCCGGGCGCGGCATGCGCGAACGTATCCTGCTGGACCCGGTGGACGAGGCACAAAGCTTTGACCTGATCGACGATGCCTACAACGCGAACCCCGCCTCGATGGCCGCCAGTCTGGATGTGCTTGCGCTGGCCGCTCCGCGTGACGGGGTGGGGCGCATTGTCAAGGGCCGCCGCATCGCCGTTCTGGGCGACATGCTGGAACTCGGCCCCGACGAACTGGCGCTGCACGCTGCCGTGGCCGGCCATCCGGCGATGGCGCGGGTTGACCTTGTGCACTGCGCGGGCCCGCGCGCCCATGCGCTGTGGCAGGCCCTTCCCCCCGCCCGACGCGGCGAATGGCACGCCGAGGCCGCCGATCTGGCCGCCCGGATACGGGGGCTCGTGGATGCAGGTGATGTGGTGCTGGTCAAAGGGTCAAAGGGCATTCGCGTGTCGCTTGTGGTTGACGCGCTGCGCAAACTCGGGCAGGGGCAGCGCGGCCCCGAAGCGGATGGTGTTTGAATGCTGTATGGACTGACCCAGTTTTCCGAGGGGGGCGATGTTTTCAACCTCTTTCGGTACATAACCTTTCGCGCCGGGGCGGCGTTTCTGACTGCGCTGCTGTTTGGCTTTCTGTTCGGTCGCCCGCTGATCGACCTGCTGCGCCGCAAGCAGAAAAAAGGCCAGCCAATCCGCGACGATGGTCCGGCCAGCCACTTTTCCAAGGCGGGCACGCCGACAATGGGGGGCCTTCTGATCCTGTCGGCGCTGGTGGTGTCCACGCTGCTGTGGGCGCGGCTTGACAACCCGCATGTCTGGATCGTGCTGGGTGTGACCCTGTCCTTCGGGCTGATCGGCTTTGCCGACGATTACGCCAAGGTCACCAAGATGAACACCAAGGGCGTGTCGGGCCGGGTCCGCATGGGGCTTGGCCTGCTGGTGGCCGGTGTCGCGGCATGGGCGGCGGGCACCATCCACCCTGACGCGCTGGCGGGGCAGCTGGCGGTGCCGGTGTTCAAGGACGTGCTGATCAACCTTGGCCTGCTCTACATTCCGTTTGCCATGTTCGTCATCGTCGGCGCGGCGAATGCGGTGAACCTGACCGACGGGCTGGACGGCCTTGCCATCATGCCGGTGATGATCGCCGCCGCCACGCTGGGGCTGATCGCCTATATCGTCGGCAACGCGGTGCTGACGGGGTATCTGGGCGTGCATTTCGTGCCCGGCACCGGCGAACTGCTGATCTTCGCCTCGGCGCTGATCGGGGGGGGCCTTGGGTTCCTGTGGTACAACGCGCCCCCGGCGGCAGTGTTCATGGGCGACACCGGGTCGCTCGCCCTTGGTGGCGCGCTGGGGGCCATCGCGGTCTGCACCAAGCATGAAATCGTGCTGGGAATCGTCGGTGGGCTGTTCGTGGTCGAGGCGCTGTCGGTCATCATCCAGGTGCTGTATTTCAAGCGCACGGGCCGCCGCGTGTTCCTCATGGCGCCGATTCACCACCATTTCGAGAAGAAGGGCTGGGCAGAGCCGCAGATCGTGATCCGGTTCTGGATCATCAGCCTGATCCTTGCGCTGATCGGTCTGGCCACCCTGAAGGTGCGCTAGGCCGGGGCTGGCGTCGCCGGGGAATATGCGGAAAGATGGCGGCGCATCGGTTTCAAGGTGACCCCATGTCCGCATCCCCCCGCGCCCGCGATCTCGGGATACCGCTGCCCGGCACGCCGGGTCCGCTGAACGCCATTACGGATGTGCCGGGGCTGCAGGTCGGTTTCTGCACGCTGCTGGAACCCGCGCGCCATATCCGCACCGGCGTGACCGCCATCTTGCCGCGACCCGACCGAGGGCACCCGCAGCCCGTCTGGGCGGGGGTGTCAAAGCTGAACGGCAATGGCGAAATGACCGGGACCCATTGGATCGATGACGCGGGTTGGTTCTTTGGCCCGGTGCTGATCACCAACACCCACGGTGTCGGCGCGGTGCATGATGGTGCGACGCGCTGGATGATCGACCGCTATGCCGACCATTTCGCCGCGCGTCATGCCTGGGCGATGCCGGTGGTGGGCGAAACCTATGACGGTTTGCTCAATGACATCAACGCGATGGCGGTGCGCCCCGAACATGCCATCGCAGCCCTCGAGGCCGCATCCGGCGGCCCGGTGGCCGAAGGCGCCGTGGGCGGCGGCACCGGCATGGTGGCCTATGAATTCAAGGCGGGCACCGGAACCGCCTCGCGCAGGGTGCGGTTGGGCGGGCAGGGCTATACGGTGGGAACCCTGGTGCAGGCCAACCACGGATGGCGCGACTGGCTGACGGTGCTGGGCCGCCCGCTGGGCCGCACCCTGGCGCAGGACCGGCTGATCGAACGCGAGACCGGGTCGATCATCGTGGTGCTGGCGACCGATGCCCCGCTCGGGCCGCTCAGCCTGCGCCATCTGGCGCGGCGGGCGGCGATGGGGCTGGCGCGGGGCGGCACGCCGGGGGGCAATTCCTCGGGCGATCTGTTCCTCGCCTTCTCGGTGGCAGATCCGGGCCCGATGCCGCAAGCCGCTGGCCCCTTGCTGTCGCGCAGCGAGGTGAACCCGGAAATCATCGACCCGCTGTATCTGGCCGCCGTCGAGGCGGTGGAAGAGGCGGTGTTGAACGCGCTGGTCGCCGGGCGGGATACCCCGACCTTCCGCCCTGCCGGGCGCATCTGCCGTGGCATTGACCACGCCGCGCTCCGCGCCGCCTTTGCATAATGCAAGGCACCGGCTTTTGCACGGTGCAAACCTGCAGTTGTTGCAAAACGCGAAATTCTGGCTGCATGCCCGCCAAGGCTGGCAAACCCCGTCCCGGGCTTGACCCGGGACCTCCGGTGCGGGCCCGTCTAGGGCTGGGGGCCCCGGGTCAAGCCCGGGGCGGGCATTTCAGGGCTCGGCGCGGGCGAGCGACGTGCCGCGGAGTGTATCACTCCGCAACCAGAACCCCACGGTCGATCTGGTCGCGTTCGATGCTTTCGAACAGCGCCTTGAAGTTGCCTTCGCCAAAGCCGTCATCGCCCTTGCGCTGGATGAATTCGAAAAAGATCGGCCCGATCACGGTCTTGGAGAAGATTTGCAGCAGGATGCGGGTTTCGCCGCCATCCACCACGCCTTCGCCATCGATCAGGATGCCGTGCTTCATCATGCGCTCCAGTGGTTCCTCGTGCCCGACCACGCGGGTCTGGCTCAGCTCGTAATAGGCGCGGGGCGGGGCGGGCATGAACTTCAGCCCGCGCTCTGCGATGGCATCGGTGGCGCCATAGATATCTTCCGTGCCGACTGCGATATGCTGGATGCCTTCGCCGTTGTAGCGCTTGAGGTATTCGACGATCTGCCCCTTTTCGCCACGATCCTCGTTGATCGGGATGCGGATGCGCCCGCAGGGGCTGGTCAGGGCGCGCGACAACAGGCCCGAGAACTTGCCTTCGATGTCAAAGAACCGGATCTGCTTGAACCCGAAGATATCGCCATAGAACCGGAACCACGTGTCCATGTTGCCCTTGTGGACATTGTGGGTCAGGTGATCGAGGTAGTAGAACCCGACACCGGCCGGTTTCGGCGGTGCGATGAAGTCGAACTCGGCGGCATAGGGGCCGGTCAGGTCGCCGCCGTAGGCATCGGTGAAATAGATCAGGCTGCCGCCGATGCCCAGGATGGCGGGCAGGTCCATGCATTTGCCCGGCCCGTCAAAGCTTGTGGCCCCTTTGGCAACGGCATGGGCGTGGGCGGCAAACCTGTCCGCCACGCGCCAACACATCGAAGGCGCGCAGGGCCCGTGTTCGGTCACGAAGGCGTGGGCATGGCTGCCGGGCTCATCGTTCAGGACATAGGTGATGTCGCCCTGCTGCCACAACTCCACCGCCTTGGCCTTGTGGCGTGCGGTCAGGACATAGCCCATGCGGGTGAACACCTCGCGCAGGCGCTCTGGCTCGGGGTGGGCGAATTCGACGAATTCAAAGCCGTCGGTGCCGGCGGGGTTGGAGTCGGAAATCGTGGCGCGGGGGGCGGTGTGCGGAAACGGACCCATGGGAACCTCCTTGTGCGATTATCCTGAGTCTGCCGCATAACTTGCGGGGTTTGCGCGCATTGCAGGATGGATTTCCCGTCGCCCGCGCGTAGACTGCGCGGGATATCGCCATTTCATGCGGGGTTTGCGCCATGCTGGATGACACCGATTCGCGCTTGCTGTCCGAATTGCAAAAGGATGCGACGCTGACCTCGGACGCGCTGGGCGCGCGGCTTGGCCTGTCGGCCAGTCAGGCCGGGCGACGGCGGCAGCGGCTGGAGGCCGAGGGCTATATCACCGGCTACGGCGCGCGGGTCGATCCGGGCAAGGTCGGGCTGGCGGTGCAGGCTTTCGTGCAGGTGCAGATGGCCAGCCACGACCCCAAGGCGGCGGCGGCCTTTTCCTCGCTGGTGTCCACCCGCCCCGAGATCATCAGCGCATGGACATTGACCGGCGAGGCGGATTACCTGCTGCGGGTCTGGTGTGCCGATCTGCCGGGGCTGAACCGGCTGATCCATCAGGTGCTGTTGCCGCATCCTTCGGTGGCGCGGGTGCAAAGCCAGATCGTGATGGACCAGTTGAAACCCGACGCACCGCTGCCGACCTGAAAGGACCCATGATGGAAGGTTTTCTGTTCCAAGCCTCGGTTTATCTGGGCGCCGCGCTGGCCGTCGTGCCGCTGGCGGTGCGGCTGGGGCTTGGGTCGGTGCTGGGGTATCTCGCGGCGGGTATCCTGATCGGGCCGGTGCTGGGGTTGGTCGGGTCCGAGGTGGCGGACGTGCAGCATTTCGCCGAGTTCGGCGTGGTGCTGATGTTGTTCCTGATCGGGCTGGAACTGGAACCGCGCGCGCTGTGGGACATGCGGCACAAGTTGCTGGGTCTGGGGGGCGCGCAGATCGGGCTGACCACGGCGGCGCTGACCGGGGCCTTGGTGATGGCCGGGTTCGTCTGGCAGACATCGCTGGTGCTGGGGCTGATGCTGTCGCTGTCGTCCACGGCAATCGTGCTGCAAACCTTGACGGAAAAGGACCTGATGCGCACCGCAGGCGGGCGGTCGGGTTTTGCGGTGCTGCTGACGCAGGACGTGGCGGTGGTGCCGATGCTGGCTTTGGTTCCGATCCTTGCGCTGTCACCGCCACGGGCCACCGCGGCCCATGCCGAAGGCACGCCAGAGGCGATTCTGACCTTTGTGCAGGGGTTGCCCGGTTGGGCCGGCACGCTGGTCACGCTGGGCGTGGTGGTCGCTATCGTCGCGACGGGGCATTTCCTGACCCGCCCGGTGTTCCGGTTCATCAATTCGGCGCGGTTGCATGAGTTGTCGACCTTCTTTGCCCTGTTGATCGTGCTGGGCATTGCCTTTCTGATGACGCTGGTGGGCCTGTCGCCGGCGCTAGGCACCTTTGTCGCCGGCGTCGTGCTGGCCAACTCGGAGTTCCGGCACGAGCTTGAGGCCGACATCAAGCCGTTCAAGGGCTTGTTGCTGGGCCTGTTCTTCATGACCGTGGGGGCGGGCATCGACTTTGCGGTGCTGTTCGATCAGCCTATGCGGATCATCGGGCTGACGCTGGGGCTCATGGCGCTGAAGCTGGCGATTCTGCTGGGCCTTGCGCTGGTGTTCAAGTTGCGCGGGCGCGACCGTTGGCTGTTTGCGCTGAGCCTCGCGCAGGCCGGGGAATTCGGCTTCCTGCTGACCAGCTTCGCGGTGCAGCAAGGCGCGCTGGCAGAGCCTGTCGCCCAGGTGGCGCTGCTCGTCATCGGGTTGTCGATGCTGTTCACGCCTTTGCTGTTCATGGCCAATGACGCGCTGTCCCGTCGCATGGCCGATGCCCGTGCCGACCGCGAGCCGGACCCGGTTGACGAAAAGGGCAGGGTGATCATCGCAGGGATTGGTCGCTTCGGTCAGGTTGTCAATCGGCTGGTCCGTATGGCAGGGGTGCCGACGGTCGTGCTGGATTCCGACATGGCCACCATCGACCTGATGCGCCGCTTCGGTATCAAGGGGTTTTATGGCGACCCGTCGCGTCCCGAACTTCTGGCGGCGGCCGGACTTGCCGAGGCGCAAGTGTTGGTGGTCGCGGTGGACGACCGCGAGGCCGCCTTGCGCATCGTGCGCCACGCCCGCTCGGCCCGCCCCGACCTTCATATTGTTGCAAGGGCGCGGGACCGGGTGAACGTCTATGAACTCTATCAGGCCGGGGCGAATGACATCGTGCGCGAGAATTTCGACAGTTCGGTACGGGCGGGCCGCTATGTGCTTGAAAACATAGGGTTCACCGAATACGAGGCCGCCCGCGCCAGCCAGGCCTATTACCGGGTGGACCGCGCCGCGCTGCGTGATCTGGCGGAATTGTGGGTGCCCGGCCAGCCGGTGCATCTGAACGAAGCCTATGTCGCCCGCGCCCGGCAACTGGATGCCGATATGGAAACCGCGATGATGGAGGAGGCCGAGAAGGCCGGAGAGGGCGCGCCCGACCGCGCCCCCTGACCAAGCTCAACCCTGCGTGCGAAGGAAGTCCATCAGGGCGGGGCGCACGCTTTCGTCGCCTCGGGTGATGGCGGCCTCGATCACCTCGCGCGCGCCGGACAGATCGACCTGCCGGATCAATGCCTTGACCGGCCCGATGGAGGCCGGGCGCATCGACAGCGTGCGAAGGCCCATTGCGGCAAAGGCCACCGCTTCGATCGGGCGCCCGGCATCTTCGCCGCAAAAAGACAGCGGCGTGCCAGCCTCGTCGCAACGGTTCACGATCAGCCGCAGGAAGGTCAGGAACGCCGCCGACAGCGTGTCATAGCGCCGCCGCACCCGTTCATTTTCACGGTCGGCGGCAAAGAAGAACTGCTTGAGGTCGTTGCCCCCGATTGACACGAAATCGACCGACCGGAAGAACTGGCGCGGGGCAAAGCCCAGCGACGGGGTTTCCAGCATCACCCCGACCTCGATGCGTTCGGGCAGATTTCGGCCCATCCGGGCCTCGTGCGCCATGGCAAGGTCAAGTTCGTGCCGGGCCGCCGCGAATTCCGACGCCTGCGCGACAAAGGGAAACATCACCGTCAGCGGGCGGCCGTCGGCAGCGCGGATCAGGGCTTGCAGCTGCATGCGCAGCACGCCCGGCTTGTCGAGGCCCACACGGATCGCGCGCCAGCCCATCGCGGGGTTCGGCTCGTCCTGCGGCTTCATGTAGGGCAGCACCTTGTCCGACCCGATATCGAGGGTGCGGAACGCCACCCGCCGCCCTTTGGCCGCTTCCATCACACGGGCATAAAGCGCGGCAAGTTCAGCCCGCCCCGGCACGCGCGAGCGCACCAGAAACTGCAATTCGGTGCGGAACAGCCCCACGCCTTCGGCACCCGAGCCTTCCAGACTGGGCAGGTCGGCCATCAGCCCGGCGTTCATGTGCAAGGCCACCGTGGTGCCGCAGCGCGCGGTGGCAGGCAGCGCGCGCAGCGACGCATATTGTTCCTGCGCCTTGGCCTGCATCGCCATCTTGTCGCGGAATGCCGCCGCCACCGTATCTTCGGGGCGCAGGTGCACGATGCCCTGATCGCCGTCCACAAGTATGCGGTCGCCGTTCAGCGCCTCGGTCGTCACCCGTTCGGCATGGATCACGAGCGGAATGGCCAGCGCGCGAGCCACGATTGCGGCATGGCTGCCGACCGAGCCTTCTTCCAGCACCACGCCTTTCAGCTTGCGGCCATACTCCAGCAGTTCCGCAGGCCCGATGTTGCGCGCGACCAGCACCGGGTCGGTCGGCATCTGGGCGCCGGTGTCGGCGCCTTGCCCGGTCAGAATGCGCAAAAGCCGGTTCGACAGGTCATCAAGATCGTGCAGGCGGTCGCGCAGATACACGTCGGCCACCTGTTCCATCCGGGCGCGCGCCGCCGACTGTTCCTTTTCCACCGCCGCTTCGGCGGACAGGCCGCGCGCGATGTCCTCCTCCATCCGGCGGACCCAACCCCGGCTTTGCGCGAACATGCGGTAGGCCTCGAGCACCTGCTTCTGGTCCTTGTCAAGGCTTTCGGCGGCAAGCAGGTCATCCACCGACACCCGCAACTGCAACACCGCGCCGTGCAGGCGTTCCAGTTCCTTGACCGGATCGTCGCCGACCGGGTTGGTGACGACGACGCGCGGTTCGTGCAACCAGACATGGCCTTCGGCGGTGCCCTCTTGCCCGGTGCCACCGCGGAACATCACCGGGGCGGTGTGCAGCGTCCGCATGCCTTCGCCGGCGCCGATGAAGGCGCCAAGTTCGGTCATTTCGGCCAGCACCATGGCCACGACTTCCAGGCCATAGACCTCGTCATCGGAAAACTGCCGGGCGGCCTTGGACTGCACCACCAGCACGCCCAGCTTTTCACCGACGCGCTGCACCGGCACGCCCAGAAAGCTGGAATAAATTTCCTCGCCCGTTTCGGGCATGTAGCGAAAGCCCTTTTCCGCAGGGGCATTGCCGGTGTTGACCGGGGCGCCGGACCGGGCCACGCGGCCCACCAGCCCTTCGCCCAGTTTCAGGCGGGTCTGGTGCACCGATTCCGGCTTCAGCCCCTTGGTCGCGCACAGCTCCAGCGTGTCGGCATCGCGGAACAGATAGATGGAACACACCTCGCTGCGCATCGATTCCGCGATGAGCTTGACGATGCGGTCCAGCCGCGCTTGCCCCTCGGCCTTGGTTGCCAGGGTGTCGCGCAGGCGCCGCAAGAGCTTGCGGCT